>JBHHZW010000129.1:0-6547 GCA_046758305.1 Bacteroidota bacterium
GCCGCTTCAAGCATGAATGCCCCTGAACCTTGGAGCAAGTAGGACTTTGCTTGCTCATCGAGTCTGATCGGGTCTGAAGGTTGGCCGTTTTCATCTCGAGAGATGACCTCGCAAAAGAGATCAACCTTATCTCGCTGACAAAGGTAAAGCCGGGCTCTGGCTGCCCCGATGGCCCCGCTCAAGCGATCCCTCACCAAGCGTGCCAAACGCTCCAGTTGGAAAGTGGCGCTGAGCTCGTGTCCCAAGCTCTCGATGATTCGGCGTTCACGCAAACCCTTGACCATAACATTGAATGTCTGTGCAAGTTGTCCGATCTCATCACCACTCTCTACCTCCACTCGCTGCTCGAGATCCCCTCCAGCAATTGCTCCCATTGCCTTGTTTAAGCGTTCCAGCGGTCCGGTGAGCCGACGGCTGAGAAGAGTCGACAGGAAACTAAAGATGAAGAAGAAGACCACAGCTATTACCACATTGCGTACGATCCCCTGTCGGAGATCACGGTTGATCTCGATCAGGGAAAACCCTACATGGACGCTGCCGAGTATACGGTCCCCGAATCGTATATTGACTGTATGGGTTCGCAGATCCTCTCTGCTCTCGTCCGCAATAGCGCCTCGGTCCAAACGGCGGACGATGTCAGCCTGAACTCTGCGCGTCAACGGACGATTCCTGTCAATGTCAAGATGGCCGAGGTTCAGCGTGTGAGCACGGAGCGATTGACGGTCATCATAAATACCGATGTAGATAATGTCGTCGTTAAAGGCCATGAGCTGCGAGATGTAATTCTGGTAGACACTCCAGTCTTGGCGATCGAGAAGCTGCATGGTGGCAATATTTCGCGCAATCCGCTCGATTTGCAACTCCACTGCCTCTCGCTTGGAGTGAAGCTCGCGGATGGTGAAGAAGTAGGTTACATTGCCCATGATAATCGTCACGAGCAGCGTGCTAAGCATGATTAGTTTTGTTCGCAGCGTAAGTTTCATATCATCTTTTCCACTCCACGATAGCGCAGGAAAGGCTCTTACCGTTGTGCCTGTGTTATATATGCGGGACTTCAACTGTCATACACGCTGGACCGACCTAATAGTGAAATCCAGTGGAAGCTTCATCGACTCCAGCGCTGGCCGGGGAAATCTACCAAGCCCGCGTGATTTCTTCCTAGCACAAAGATCGTTGCTGATGTTGGCAGGAATGGAGTACGATACGACCTGCGTTACCGATTCTCCTCACCTGAGCCGAGGAGATACCCGAGATACGAACTGATTCCTCGGTCGGATACATTATTTTTCCAAAAATACGCGAATACCGGTTCGACGTCAAGGACAGCCCCAGACTTCTCTCTGCTGAATTATTCTATATACGAAGAGGGGGCGATGTTGACTTCTCGATCGCGGGTGAGACCGGCAAGGGGACTCTTAGGGCTAATTATTTGGAGATTCCGGTTGTCATAAGAGCGAAACTTCGGGTTGCTGGAGTGAACCCTTAAGTCTTTGCCGGACCTATTCTCGACTTTAATCTTCCTGCCGAAAATGAAACTCGCTCCGGAGGCCAGATTGAGACGGAGGAGATAAAGGATGAGACTAAATCAAGGATGTACAAAGCTGATGCCCAGTTCCGGGCACAGTTGATTGGAAGCGTAGCCCTTGGATTCTGCATCCCTATTGCCGTGTTTGGGATTGGATCGATCGGCGGGATGTTATTGATGAGCACACTGCTTGGTATATCCTTCGTCTTTATGGCGCACAGGTCTGAAAAACTCAATCTAGTCGTCCGTGGCATCTCGGGAATCGTCAGTGTGGGATTTGGTCTTTTCCTCGCTTTGCAGATTGGATTTGTCGATGGGCTATTCCTTTAAGAACGATGTTGAGATCAATGCCCCCTTTTTGACTGTGCCTAGCAGGTCGTTTCTCTATTCAATGATAACTTTTCCCGTCATCCATAAATGCCCTATCCCGCAGAAGTGTGAACATCTGAAGCCATATTTTCCCTTCTCACCGGCGTAGAATTCAATTACCTTTGTTTCATTTTCTTCAATTGTCTCATCAATGCCGAATGCACCAAACTTGAAACCATGAGTACCATCAATGGCTGTAATCTTGAGCATGACGAGCGTCCCTGCACTTACATGTAGATCTTCTGGTGTGAAGTGAAAATGTTCGGCTGTCATCTCAACAGTTTGTCGGGGCACTTTTTCTTTATCAATGGTGGGAGGCACAGCAACAAATTGCTGGGATGGACCACAGCCAAACGAGAGGACTATGAGAAAAAACAACGGCAGACTGCTTTTCATAGTGATCTTTTCTCCGCTTTTCAGTTTTTGTAGCAGCACCTGTTGGACACGATTCCACAAGAAGAAGCGTGTTGGAAGAATGTAGGTATAAGTTCACACTTATGCCAACGTGTGAAAAGGTTGAGAGGGAGGTGTAAAGAGTCTGTAAAGGCGAGCGGTGGAGTTCCTCCCGCCACAAAGTGTCACGAAGTGACCGCTTCGCGGGTGGCTTCGCCAAAGGGATGCTCCGAAGGAGTCCTTCACGAAGTGATCCTTTGGATCGGACCTTCGGCACGCGCGGGCATCACGTCAGTCCGTAGTTTATTGAGCAAAACCGAGAGGGCTGTCCAGCATTGGATTGGAGTTCAGAACCACCTGGTATTACATCACTCTAGTTTTCCATCGCCCACCGGCTCACCCGTCAAACGCTGGCGAATCATTGGTATGTAGTCATCGGCAGAAAAAACCGTGAGTCGGTCGCCGCTCTGGAACACCGTGTCACCGCGGACCATGAGGAGCTTTCTGCCCCGCCGCAAGGAGACAATGACGCACTCTTGCGGTAACTTGATATCACTGACACGCCGCCCGACGACCGGTGATTGAGGGGAGATGTTGACGTGTATAAAGCTCGCGCCGTCCAGCTTGCCCTGGCGAAGCGCTTGGGCGCGGTGTTGCTGGCGAGCCCGCTTGACAATGGCAAGGTTGTAGGCACGGATGATGTCCCTGCGGCGCAGCACACCCACCAGCCGACGCGACCCCTCCCCCTCCGTCACCGGCAACCGGCTGACATCGCGCGGTCCCATCCGTCGCAGCGCCATCCACATCGGCTCGAAGGGATGAACCACTATCAACCCTTCGGTGGTGGCGATGTCAGCCACCGTTTTCCCCTCAATCGACCCCTCCATCAGCTCCCGCTCCAAATCATGAATGCTAACGACTCCGACTAGTTCGCGCGCATCGTCTACCACCGGAAAACTGTGGTCGTGAGTACGATTGAATTCATCCACCAACTCTTCCAGCGACATGCCGAGAGGAACCACGTCCATATCAGTGGTTATGGCCTCGCCAACGGTCACCCCTTGCATGACATCAATGTCTTGACCTTGCTCCAAGTGCGTCCCACGACGGCTCAATTTGAGGGTATAGATGGATTCGTGACTGATGATCCGGGAAATTAAGGTGCTTACCACTGTTGCCAGCATTAGCGGCAGGATGATGCGATAGTCGCCAGTCATCTCGAAGAGGATCAGAATTGCCGTTATCGGCGCGTGGGCCGCGCCACTAAAAAAAGCCGCCATTCCTACCAACGCGTAGGCGCCCGGCGGGGCAGTGATCTCCGGAAACAGCTGATGCACCAACTGGCCAAAGGCCTCGCCGAGCATTGCTCCCATGAAGAGCGATGGCGCAAAGATACCTCCAGACCCACCGGAGCCAAGCGTGAGAACAGTGGCGAACAACTTGATAAAAAGGAGTGCGAATGTTACCTGGATCGTCAATTCGCCGATTAGCGTTTGGTTAATACTGTCGTAGCCGACGCCAAAGACGCGGGGAAAACCGTCTATCTTGAACGTGAGAATGCCCACGCCCCCCAGTACCAAGCCGCCAAGCACCGGCTTCAGATATTCGCGTAAGCGTATCTTGTCCCACAAATCCTCCGACAGATAGAGCAACCGGGTAAAGCCGACCGAGACGAATGCTGTCAAGGCACCCAGTAAGGTGTACAACGTCAACTCCCACGGGCTGACCAGGGTGTACTCTGGCACGGCGAAGGTGCGCAAGTCTCCCATAAAGATTTGGGCAATGACATCGGCAGTGACGGCTGAGATGACGACCGCGCCAAAGTACACGGCGTGGAACTGACCCATGATCACCTCCAAGCCAAAGATCGCTCCGGCGATGGGCGCATTAAAAGTGGCAGCGATGCCACCAGCCGCTCCGCAAACGACCAAGTTACGCACTCGCTCGTCTGAGAGCCGGAACGCCTGGCCAACGGTCGAACCTAAAGATGAGCCGATTTGGACAATTGGCCCTTCGCGCCCCACCGAACCGCCAGTGCCAATGCAGATAGACGACGCCAACGCCTTGACGACAGCCACGCGCGGTCGGATGCGCCCACCATGTATCGCCACTGCCTCCATGACCTCTGGGACGCCGTGTCCCTTGGCCTCGCGGGCAAAGCGATAGATGAGCGGTCCAAAGATTGCCCCGCCCACAGCCGGGATGATGAGGAGGTGAAAAGGGGCAATGCTCTCCAGCAAACCGCCCAAGCCGCCATAGGCCAGCTCTTGAACCCCATCGATGAGCCGTCGAAAAGCGACGGCACCTAATCCCGTCCCAACGCCTACCACCACGGCTGTGAACATAATGGTGCCCCATTCGGGCATCGCATGTCGGTCGAGCCATTGCGAGAGAGATTGATGCCACCGTTGGCCGAATGAGCTATCACTCATGATAGGATGACTGAGACGAACAAAGACATGTGCAATTCCTTTCAGAAACAGAAACTGGTTTCGTCGCCCAACGCCGGTTTTCAAGCAATTGCAGCAATACGCCGGGTATGAGGGTTCGCTATTGCAAACTCATATGAGGGCGACTGATACACGCAAAAGTTACTTAACGGGAGGGTGAAATTCAACGTTACGAGATATATTCGGTGAGTGAAAATCAACAGACTTGTGGCATCTGAAACGGTGACTCTGAGACGGTCAATGAAAGCTGATCTGAATATTGAACCAGTCAGCGATGTTCTTGAACTGTGTTCGACTGATCGATGTTTTGCCTTTTCTGCTGAGTTTTTGTAATTTCTCTGCATCCCTTGCTGGGACCTGACACAGATTCGTTCAGAGGTCGCGGCAGGGGAGGGGTGTTTCTGCACCTTGGCACATTGTCTGATGGAGGCTCACCGGGCTTGGAAAAGATCAAAGAAAATATATACCGATCGGAACCGTTCGAACGGCTAGCCAGAGCCGTGCAGAATGCCTCCGCAGGTGAGCAGATTGTGCTGTCGGGCGTGGCGGGTTCACTTCTCAGCTTTATAGCTGCCTTTCTCCACGAACTGACGGGAAGGCAGATTCTGCTCGTCGCCTCAGAACGAGAAAAAGCAGCAAAAACTCGAGACGACCTTGAACTACTCGTTGGTCCCGCCGCTGCCCGATTCTTCGGCGATGAGCGGTCGCCCCAGAGGCCGGTGCGTTCAACTTACCTCGAGACATTCGCGCCTGCGACTTCCATTGCCCAGATCGAGACGCTCACGGCACTCGCGTCCAATTCACAAGTGATCGTCGCGGTGGATCCTGCATTTCTGTCGCGGCGGCTTCCTCCACCTCAGGCGTTCTCAAACAGGGTCGTTGTTCTTGAGACGCAAAAGGATTATGGCTTCCAACGTCTGCTCGATCAGCTGGAGTCAAACGGTTTTGTGCGGAAGGGCTTTGTCGAAGGATACGGAGACTATGCAGTCCGCGGTGGTATCGTGGACGTGTTCCCCTATGTTGGCGAGCATCCCATTCGAATCGAATTCTGGGGCGATACGGTGGAGTCCGTTCGTGAATTCGACGTTCTCTCTCAACGTTCTATCAAGGAGCTCAACGCGGCTAGCATCGTGCCGGACGTGTTGGGAAGAGGTTCGGCAGACCATCACAATGAAACGTATCCATCCGATCAGACAGCTATTTTAGAAAGAAAACCTGAGGGCGATTGCTCTCTGTTGGATTACCTCAACACCAAAGCTCTTGTCTTGCTCGACGAACCAGCGTTGATTCAAAGGTCCACCTGCGGCGGGGAAGATCAGAACAGGGGAAAGGATGGCGAATTTTTCGAATGGCAGTACATCGAAAGACAGCTGTCCGGACACGTAAGCCTAGTCGTATCAAGCCTTCAGACTCTCCACCATGAGTCCGCCGCAGACGAGCGCCTTGCACCAGCAGATAGGGGCACAAACTTGCCCAGCCAACCGAGAATTTACCTCGATTTTCACTCTCACTCCCAGCGTTCCTTCAACGCCAGCGTCAAGGCCCTATACGGTCACCTCCAATCCGTCGCAGAGCAGCAATATTCTATCTTCCTCCTGTGTGAAAACCAGCCCTCGGCAGACAGACTGAAGGAGCTCCTCGAGGAGGTGGTGACTGAACCGAGCGCTGAATCTGGAGCTGCGAGCCTCGAATTGCAAACACATACGTGCTTGCCGTTTAACTTTGAATTTCTTCCTCATTCCATCCACCATGGTTTCCTCCTTCCTTCCGCTTCGGTTGCCGTCTACACCGAGCACGAGATCTTCGGTAG
>JBHHZW010000130.1:0-6526 GCA_046758305.1 Bacteroidota bacterium
GGTCTCCCTTCCTCAGCGTCCTGCCGCCTACATTGACGTCCTCCCTCGCCCAGCGCACCGTCGACTTGACGGAGCCGTCGAAGCGAAGGAGCTCTTCCACGGCCGAGCTGACCAAGGCGGGCTCTCGCCGCAACCGCTCCCACTCCTCGGGGTGACGTATGAGGGCCAGGGTACCGTTCGCAATGAGGTTCATCGTGGTTTCGTGACCACCGAAGACCAGGAGCACACACGTCGCGATCACGTCGTCCTCAGTCAGGTCTCCCCGTTTTTGGGCCTTCAGCAGGAGGCTGATTAGATCATTATTGGGGTTGGCTCTACGCTCCTCCACCAGTGGGCTCAGATAATCCACCAGCGCCGTGACGCCTTCGCAGGCGATCTCGCGCCGGCGAGGCTCGTCCGCCCGGATAAAGAAGAAGACGCCCAGTTGCTCGGACCACTCCTTGATCCGATCGCGGTCTAGGTAAGGGGCGTCCATCAGCTCCAGGATGACCGTCATGGGGACCTGATAGGCGAAGTCGCGAACTACCTCCATCCGTCCCTTGCCCTCGATCCGGTCTAGCAGATTCTGGACAATGGTCCGCACCAGAGGACGGTACTGCTCGACGGCCGTGGGTGTGAACACCGTGTTCAGCAGCAGCCGCAGTCGCGTGTGGCCAGGGGGATCGCGGAACACCATCCACCGGGACAGCACCTTGAAGATGGGGGACAACCGTTCCTGGTCCGCCTGTGACAGTTCACGCGCGAGGTAGGCCATCCGGTCAGAGGAGAATCTCTTGGAGTCCCTCAAGACCTGCACCACGTCGGTATAGCGCGTGAGGATCCACCCGCCCCATCGCTCACTCCAGTGGACCGGATCTGTCTCCCGCAATTGGCGGTAATACGAGTGAGGGTCAAGGATCACTTCCGGCGCCATCAGGTCATCGCTAATCGCTGTCATACAAAGGCTCCTTTTTACGTAAGGTATTGGAAACGCTGAAATCCGACGAACGGAAAAAAATTACGTGTAGTCGGACGTGCTACACAAGACGGCGGAAGTGATTGGCACAATCTAGCTTGATGCCGACATGACCGCTTACGCATGCCGCTATATTCCACGAGGAGAACTACTTTGCCAAAGCCTTCAACGCTTCTTCCACCGCTTGGTCATGCTGCTGTGGCGTCAGGGCCATACCGTCCTTCAGACCCAGTTTCTTCTTGAGCGTATTGCGAATGTTCTCCCACGTCGGAGTATTGTAGTGCTTGTGACAGGCAACGCAAAGGCCTTCCCGTTCGACCTTGTCTCTCTCTTCGGCGCTCAAGGGCCGATCTTCCACATGTGGCATGTTTTGCACCTGCTGGCCACTCCGCGTAACCAACTGATCCCACGCATACGGAAAATCCGGAATCTTTGGCATCTGCCACTTGCCCGTCTCTGCATTGGGAATGTCGCCATACACTCCCTCAGCATTGTTACCAAAGAGCGGTTCATCGCCCAAGAGTTCGGCAGCGCTGCGCGAATTCATGGTACCGTAGCCGATAGTTTTCGGCCGAGTGTGGCAGCTTTCGCACGTTCGGGCGGGCATGGTATTCGCGTGCGGCTGTACGGGCGCTAAAGTCGGTGCATTCAGTCCATCTGAGGTCTTGTTCACCTTGTTCACCGAAACCACATTTCCGTTCTCATCGATATAAGAAAAGATGACCTGACACCCGGGAATGACCGGCGTCACCTTCCCTTTGAGATTAACCCCCAAGATCGGTTCCTCCCAACGCAGGTAACCACGGTTTTCTTTGATGTCGCCTGCGGTTTTTGTAATCTGCTGTTTACCGGTTTTCTGGTTGTAATTGAGAGCCGTTGTCACCCAGTCTGTGCCTTGCTTTCGTTTGTCGTAGACGATATGACAACCGAAGCATTGGGGCGCCCAGGTGGAATGGCAAGCATAGCACTCCAGTTTATTGAGGTGCTGAGAAACCGTCGCCATCGCCACTTTCCCCTGTTCGGTTTTCCAGTCATCATTTAGATTCTTTTCTTTTAGTAGAGGAACTTCATGTTCCTTTTCGGAGAAGAAGCTTGTCAGAATTACCGAATCTCCGCGTCGCTCCAAGTTCACTCGCGAGTTGCCGCGTGAAGTAAGGAGATACTCCTTCCCATCCTTTTCAAGAGTACCCCTTTCACCTTCGAATGTCACTCGAGTGCCCCAACCAACGGGAAGTTCCCACGGATACTTATCAGGCGTCCCGTGGCAGTCGGCGCACTGAATCTCTACCTGGTAGAGCGTAGTCGGATAGATGTTACCGTCGCCGTGCACATCAATGGAGGTATGGCAGTCGACACATTCGAGGCCCCGCTCAAAGTGGATGTCCTTTCTCACGTTGAGGTAGTCTTTAGTGTAGAGAAGATCTTGTGGTTCCCCTTTCTCATTGACAGGTGGCGCAAAGCCGTCGGGTTTGTAATCATACTCAAACATCCCCACGAAGGTCGTTCCGATTCGCTTTCCTCTCGTGTGACAGTGAGTGCATTGAGTCGCCGGGATCTTGATGGTAATCTCGTGCTTAATGGGATGAATGCCTTTGTCCTTGGGGATTGTCGGATCGTTGCCTTCGTAGACGCCATCGTTGGTATAGATGACGTGACAGGCGGCACACCCGCCAGCCCGCAGATCGCCCCGCTTTCGCCGTCCCTCTTCCCATACATGACATCGCGCGCACTGCTTACGGTACATATCGGAAATGGCTGCCTTTTCCGGATCGTTCCAAAGACTATCCCCGCGTGCAAAGTTGGGTATTTGTTTCGACCGAACAACTCGCTTGATAGCCCCTGCTTCCAGAGCTTTAGAAATCCACTTCTTATAAGTTTCGGTCCCGACCGTTGGCACCGGGCCGTCGGGGTCGTCCATATCGAAATCCGAATACACGTAATCCCCCTTCGGTACGACGCCGTTCGACATAAGAGTGTGAGACGCTTTACCAAATTCCAGACCCATCAGCGCACGCTGCATCCGATACACGTGATTTCTTCCAGTGGCACCGCTGGTATCTGTCGACGTCGATTCAACTTCCAAAAGGCTACCGCCGACCGGATGGGGAAGTGGCAATGTTTGGACGCTGATCAAGGCGTTCCGGTCACTGTGACACTTTCCGCATCCTTTGCCCACGCTCACGACCCACATGCTGCCAGGATTAGGGAACATACCTTCGTGAGCTTCTTTTTTCGTGGTTGCGTCCGGGTTCCCCTCATGACAAACAACGCAGAGCCTCCCCTTGTGGCCCGCGCCAATTGCAAACAGATAATCCTCCATCTTTGGGTTTATGTCCTCGATTCCCTCGTGGCAGGCAAGGCAGGCTTTTTCTGCCACGACCTCCGACCGAGCTTTCTGGAATTTGGCAGAAATCTCATCATCCCAATTCTCCTCTGACGGTGCAACGTGGGCACTCTCCAAAGAGAAACTCGATTTCTGAAGTCGGTAGAACGCCTCCCATTCGGCACGCCTTTCCGCTTCGCCTCTCTCAGCCAGGTCCTCAATGAAATAAGCCAAACCCCAAAGACTATCGCGCATTCCTTCGAAGGCATCCATGTACGAAGGCATAGGAGTGCCATTCATTCCCGTCAGCAAAGTCCGGACGATATCTCTCCCATTCGCCCCTCCTTTAAACATCTTTTCGCCCTGAGTGAAATCGAGCGCGTAGATGCGATTCCCCCAGTCATCCGTCAATGTCGGAGCTGACGGACCGTCTCCACGACCCTCCTCCCCATGACAGTCAATGCAACCGAACGTCACAAATATGTTCTTGCCGCGTGCAATGAGCTCAGGTGTCTTGAGGGGTCCTTTCTCTACGGTCATGGCTTCTTCGGCAACTTCCTCCTCAAAACCAGGAAAAAGTCGTTTGATGTAGTAGACTAACCCCCATCGTTCCTCTGCGGTTAAGAAGTAAAAGGAGGGCATACCATATTCAGGAAAACCGAAAGTAATTGTCCGAAAAAGATCCGCGTCAGTTGGGAGGGATCCTGATGGTGTTGTGCGAACCTTGAACACGCCGGAAGTAAAAGCTCTTGGTTTTGTGACCATGAATTGAGCCACCTTGCCGTCTCCTCCCCCCTTTTCTCCGTGGCAGAGGAAGCAAACATTCTCGTAGATCTCTTTCCCCCGATTGACCAGTTCTGGATTTTCCGGAATCTGGGCTTCAATCGCCTCTTCCCATCGTTGTGGCCTTTGGGAAAGAGGTCCCCGATCGGCTCTCCCTTCAGAGCTCTCGAAGATCAGCTCGATGGAAACTCCAAGAACAACCAGCGAGGTTAGCAACAAGAATTTTTTCATGCCCACGCCTCCCTTAAAGAGATACATCCAGGTCAGCCCTCAACCGGGTCTGGTGATTTCCACCGCTCGGACTCTTTCGTTTCGACACCAAGCCCCATAGGTTGATACTGATTTTTCTTGATAGCCCATACCTCAGTCCAAGAACGTGCCCATTGAAATTTGTCTGGGCCAGAAAATCGTCTTGTGAGAACGGGCTGAAAACTGCATCCTGCTCAATCACTTGATACTGATAGTAGAGTTTGACACTCCTGCGACCTTTCGTCCTGCTCAACGAAGCTCCCAAGGCAACACCTGTATCGTCGTCGACCTCGGCGTCAACGTTTTTGACAAACTGTGCGCTGACAGTGGGCGACCAAGTTGAAAGCTTGTAAACAACATTGACGAAAGCGTCAACGATAGCAAAATTCGAGGCGAACTGAGCCACTCCCGCATTGCCAGCGTTGTCACGAAACAGGACATTGTCATCTTTGATACGCGAGTATCGATAGCCTCCGAGAGCACCGGCTATGGAATAACTTCGATTAGAAACGTCAAGGTATACTTGACCCGCTACAGAGGAGGCATCTGTGGCGTCGTTTCTCTCCGCCAGTAGATAATACGCCGCTACCGCGCCGAGATGAGTTTTCGGCCCGCCAAAGGAGTATCCGGCGGACACACCTTCCGGATGGACATCAGCGTCCCACACCAGTTCCTTGTAAACTGCCGATGTTCGGAAGGGATGACGGAACTTTCCAGCGCGTATCCATAATGGCTGCTCTTTGAGCCGCAGGTTGACATACGCTTGATCGAGTGTCAAGGATACCTTATTGAATGTCGTGCCAAGCGTCTGATGGGTTGAATTCGGATCATCCGGATCACCAGTGACAAACCGAGCTGCGACCGTTACGTAGTCACTTATCTCGTACCTCGCGGCGACCCGGAGTCGAATTCGTTCTCGGAACCTATTCCTCAAGCCGCCGTCGCGATTTGCATTGTACTCGGAACGCAAGCGGAAGTCACCAAAAAATTCAGGAGATTTCCTTTCGCCTGACTGTCCCCTGCAAACTTCGGGCCCAAACAAGACCACTGGCAGAACCAGGAGCACTGCGCTGCACCTTCGCATTTCAAAGGCCCATGTAACTGAGCGTGAGAATAGTCTGGACAGCATTCCCATCTTAGGACATTTCCGAAAGTCGCAGGCCATGTTGGGATATGCGGGAAGCAGAACGGATAGTACATTCGTCGTTCGTGCCTCTCATCTGGCTATTCACGTTACCAAGAAAGAAATGCCGTATGCGCAAAGGCCACGGGACCATTTTCAGCCGAGTTCCTCCTCCGGCCTTACTCTTCTCGTGGCTTCAGCTCGAAATCGAGTGTGACAACGCTCTTCGGTTCGACCGTGACTTTTTTGATTTCTTCGTAGGGCTCTTCGTAGTGGTACTTCACCACTTTGCCACCTCTCATATTTTTCTTTGTAATCTTGAATCCCTCGTGCCACATCTTGATCTTGTAGGTCCCCGCCGGAACATTTTCGATTTTGAACGTTCCTTTCTCATCCGTGACCGCAAAGTACGGATGCTCTACGGCTACCACAAAAGCGCTCATCCAGATGTGACCCGCATCGCAGGCAAATGAATAGACACCAGGCTCTTGAAATCGCATGCGTTTGCTCGATGTCCGCTGCCCCTTGATCGGCTGGGCAATATTGAACAGCGTTCTTCCCTGAGGGTTGTATCCGTGCACATTGTGCAGAATTGCATCGCTGTTCACCACCTCGAGCTGGGTTCCAACAGAAACCGCCTGCACATGAGGTATGTACTCGCATCCTTTTTGATCGATCACCGCTTTCGGCGGGACATCCACAGCCTTTCCCTTCTCGATATCGATGAGCATCACCACGGCATTTTTCACGCCTTCGGCTTTATCGACACTGAGACGAGGTGATGTCTTTGCGGTTCCGCAGTGCCGCGTGTCTTTTCCAACCTCAAGTTTTTCGATGGTGGGCGTGCCGACAAACTTAACCTTTCCCGCGATTGCGCCTCCATCGCTGACGGTCACCGCTTTGTACTGCGCATGAACCGAGAGAACGGAGAATATCAACACCAAGGGGCATGCACCGAGAGCAGCATAAACGAGTTTCGAGAAACTCATGCTCTTTCTCCTTAGAATGACGTGAAAAGCTGAAATCAGATTATCTCGCCAACTGCTCGATAAGATCAAGCTTGAGGTCGATCTCTGTACCCAGTTTTGCGATC
>JBHHZW010000131.1:0-6523 GCA_046758305.1 Bacteroidota bacterium
AACATCGCGTTCCATGTCGATGTTGGCCACGTGGTAATCATTCTTGTTTGCGCCACTGATCAGATTATTACCTCCTTCCAGACGTCGGTCCGCGACTATCGTAAACCCTTGGAGGCCAACCGGACCGATAGAGCCAGCATCGGCTCCCGTCAACTCTCTGAGCTCCTCCGGAGGTAATGGTGCAATGTCTGCGCCGACTGCGCTGGCCAGTTTAGACTCATTGAGCTGGTCGTTGCCGAGCATCAATACAAGGACCGGCGTGCCATCGACTTTGTAGACGAGAGACTTGGCCAGAATGCTTTCGTCCACTTTGAGGAATTCTGCCAGCTCATCGATCGTACGCACGTTCGGTGTCGGAATCTCCTGGAGCGGCTTGCTCTCTTCGTCGTGTCTTCCTCCTGCGACGTTCGATGTGGCGATTTCCAGGTTGGCAGCGTAACCGCATTTGTCGCAGCGTGCCACGGTGTCTTCACCGGTTTCGGACTCGATCATGAATTCCTGCGATCCAGTGCCCCCCATTGGGCCAGTCGATGCACCCACTATGAAAAACTTCAGGCCACTGCGCGAGAATATCTTCCTGTAGGCATCCGCGTGAAGTTCATAAGATCGGTCAAGGCCCTCTGAGCTTGCGTCAAGGCTGTAGGAGTCTTTCATGATAAACTGCCTGCCTCGGAGCACTCCGGATCGAGGGCGAGGTTCGTTCCGAAATTTATTCTGAATCTGATACCAGATTTGCGGTAAATCCCGGTACGACTGAATGTGTCCGTGCGCGATGGATGCGATCACCTCTTCGTGTGTCGGAGCAAGCACCAGCTCTCGTTCTTTGATGCTCAGGATAAAATTCGGGACATTGCGACGCCCCGTCTGGATCCAGATATCTTCCGGATTGATCGCCGGCAGATAAAACTCCTGTCCGCCGATGGCATCCATTTCCTCGCGGATAATCTCCGTGATTTTTTTCATCACCCGGTAACCGAGCGGCAGGAATGAGTAAACGCCGGCGGTCAATTGTCGCATTAGACCTGCGCGGAGCATGAGGCGGTGACTGAGGATCGTTGCGTCGGCCGGGTTCTCCTTGAGTGTCGGGATAAATGCCTTGGAAAGTCTCATGAGGGTTGGGACGGAAAGTAGCTACATGTGGCTGGTCTTATGCTAGTGTTAGCACAACTGTCAGCATATCTAGGGGAAATTCCAATCACCAAGTTCCAAGCAGCAAACAAATCCCAATTCCCAAGGAATCAATGACCGAAACGTCAACGGAATGGGGAAGTCTTCTGATGCGTTCTCCCCAGGTTTGGAATTTGGAAATTGCTATTTATTCGGAATTTGGAGGTTGGTGCTTGGGATTTCCCACTTTGTGCCCCTGACAGGAGTCCCCGCCCGCCCGACAATCGAGTCTGATCGGGCGGTCGGGCGGGGAACCTGTCCCGACTCCGTCGGGACGGTTTCGTCCCAAAGTGACACAAGTTAGCAAACGCAGTGTGGCTAACTTGTCAGTCACTTTGCGGGTCCCGTCTGTTTTGTGCACGGGAGAAACCGCTGCTCTGTTGTGACCCCGAGAGGACTCGAACCTCCAACCAAAGGTTTAGGAAACCTCTGCTCTATCCATATTGAGCTACGGGGCCGAATACTTTTCGCTACTCTCGTTTAGTCCCGCTTTCGCTTCGCTTCAGCGGGATTCTCAAAGTGACGGTGAACTTAGTCCCGCTTCAACTTTTAATCAAAGCACTTGAATTTGCGGGATCCTCGTTCCGACAACGGCTCCATTCTCTCGCCGGTCGGAACGGGACTTCACTTCGTTCGCTAAGTTCAGTCACTTTGGAAGAAACCGCTGCTCTATCCATGCTGAGCTACAGGGGCTTCTGCCTCGCCTAAAATACAAATTTTTCTAACGGAGCGTAAACCTTAGATCGACGACAACCAACCAAGAGCGTTTCACGCAGAGTGGTTTATTTTGTTGCGCGGTTCGCTCCGCGTGTCTTCAGACTGCCAATGGCATTGGGGTGAGCAAAGCCAACCGTAAACAAGCTGCTAGGCGAAGTTCTACCGTGACTGTATTATGTCCGAGTGCCACTTACCAAGACCGCCGCCGAGCACCTCGTCTTTCTCCACCCCGACGGTCTTGGGAGCGAGGACGAGCCTCATTGACGACAAGCGTTCGCCCCTTCAACTCCTTGCCGTTCAGACCGTTGATCGCGGACTCGGCTTCAGCCTTAGTGGGCATCTCCGCGAAACCGAAACCTCTTGATTCGCCACTGAACTTATCCTTAATAATAGTGACGGATGCGACTTGCCCGAAGGCTTCAAAAGCCTGTCGCAAATCGTCTTCAGTCACTTCGCGCGACATATTACCTACGTAGATATTCATTCTGAAGCCCTCCTTAATCTTAAGCATTTATACTGGATTTTCGGCTAACATGACTCTCGTTGCCGAAGTACTCCGAGGCCAGCGAGCGGCATTTAGCCGCAGCAAGGCGAAGCCGACAACGTGGCTTAGAAGAAAACTGATGCGGAGCGTGAGAACTGTCCAATCTTTGTCATCCAGATTTCAAACTCGAGGTCGACGCAAGCCCACTCAGGGTTGGCCCTTGTGTCTCGTAATTCGGCCAAGAGAGTTGTGAAATCCTTCTCGTAAGCATCCTCGAACTCGAAATAGGTGAGCAAACCGTAGCTCAGCGCGACATTGAATTAGCGTGAATGCTAAAGCTTCCGAAAAACTCGATCTACATACTCGAGTCCGATAGCTGTGTACCCTTCACGGGCGTCGGTTGTATGTCTTCAAATCAAAGTGAACGATGTGCATCGCTAAGTTAAGAGATAGTTTCTCAGTTTGCAAGTTTGTGCATGTGCGGTTGACTGTGCGATCATACTGCTTTCCTGTATGGAACCGTCTACTGTGCCGCTTGAGCCGAAGGTGTAGAGAGCGGCAGCGATTCCCTTACCCGGGCCAATTGCCTCCAACTCCTGCCGCTTTCACATGGAGATACGTTCAACGTGTTGCCTTTGACAAGAACTGAATAGCGTCCCCGCGGCTGCCGCAGAGCTCGAAGAGAGACCCCATCTTGGTGAGACCGAGAAGCGCTCGGATGTGGGGCCCACAGTTACAGAGAGCGATTTTCCCGCCGAGTTTTGTGTAGGTGATGTATGCTGAGCTCAAGACGCCGAGTCCCATGCTGTTGATGTGGACGGAGCCGGTAAAGTCGAGGATGAGGTTGTGATTGCCTTTTGAGCTGAGCTCCTCCACTGCGCTCCGGACCTCCCGGCTTTCCAGGCCGCCAAGAAGATCTCGACCCATCTCGATAATCGCAATGCGACTGTCCCCGATGTCGACCGAATGGATACGCATCACTCGCTTGGAGAACAAACCTACTGTGGTGGTGATGCTATCAATGGCGAGCTATGGACGTGAGCCTCCATCCATTGGCCTCCCTCCTTAATCAACACCGCTGAACGACGCGTAGTGACTTGTTGGGTAGTGCCATCCGCGGAAGTGACCGTCCCCACCACGTAGCCTGTAACAACGGCGGTGTTGCCGTAGACCTTCACCTCGAGATGTCGGAGCTGTAAATTGGTCTTGAGACCAGCATCGAAATCGGCTTGGAGGCTGTTCTCTTGATCTTTACGAGAATCGGATCTGTCCAGGAGACCGCCGTCTGGAGGAAAGCCGCTGTGTACCGCCAGGTGATGACGGACGTGGTCGGCCGCATCCCCCGCATTGAGCGTAGCGAAATGTTCCAGCGTCGCCGCTTTTATGTCATCGACATCACCGCCTTCAGCTACAGTCGTGAGTACCATGCCCCCTACAAATACTATGGCAACTAATCGTTTCATTCTGCACCTCCTTGATTAAAAGTGGTAGGTAAAATGGAAAAGTACAGACCTTCAGTCGTTTAATTAAAAAGTAGACCGCCCAACTAAGAATGGTAAGCACTCCAATTCCTTCAGACTATATCGGACAACCTCAGGATGTGCTCCTGCATCCCACCTCTGCCGCAAAGCTTATCGAGGATTTTGTCCCGCTTTACGGGATCCGCTTCTGGCGGATATTGGGAGATGGTCCCCTGCCGAACGAGGTTCGTGGCAAGGGTTCTCGTTTCCCTCCAAGAGGGGAACGGAATTTCACCGACCTGTCCGCCATCTTTTTGGCGGATCATTTCTCAAGGCCCATTTTCTTCAATAAGTCTGCCAAATTGTGGGCGCCGCTCGAGTGCATCACTTTGGAGGGGTGTTCGATAGCCCGGTTCGGCGTTCCGTTCTCTTCTTGAGCTGGCTGGACTGGAAAACCGAGGACTACCCGTGTGACCATGAGGTTAGTCCGTAATCAAAGGAAGGAATGCAAGGTACCTCAGCCCATGTTGTACAGAGAAAAGGTAATGAATGGAGAGGGGAAAGTCAACGGGTCGTCCAGAGAGGATAATTCTCGATCAGCCCATTTCCAGCACTTTGTCGATACCGAAATCTTCACTTGACATCGCCGTGCAACTCGCTTGCCGCTAAGCGGCAATAGTTTTGTGTCATGGAAATGCGACTGTGCCAAGGGTTGACGTAGAGGATGAACAGAAAATTCTCCTATAATCTTTCCAGACAGCCTGTTTCGTAGAAGTCCTGCAGACTACCCGCTAGTTCAGGAGCTTTGCATTTGGGATTACAATGCTCTCTATTTCGTCCGATCTTTTCTATTGACATTGCATTATTCGTTTTGTAAGATAGTTGAAGACCTACGACGCACACCTTTACCACGCTGGACATTCGGAAACAAGATGCCCCCGCTTTACTTTTTCTCCCTACTCTCATGCCCCAGTAATTAGCCATACATTCCAAACTCACTATAAGGAGGGTGTATTATGAAAACCATTACCATTTCTCTGGTGTTTGCTATTGCTCTCTCTTTCTCGCTGTCATATAGCGTCGCCTTTGCACAGGAAGAGGAAGCTCACGTCTATCTAATACAAACTTGGAAAACCGTAATGCCCGAAGACGGAACCGCGGCTGAAAGAGATTCGCTGGTGTCAGAGTGGGTGGAGGGAGTACTGAAGAAGAACGGCAAAGTGCTCAGCTCTATGAACCTTCGGCACTTTTTTGGACTCGATAGCCGTGATTGGATTGTCATAAACGAATACGAGACTTGGGCGGACATGGTAGCGGCAGGAGAGATGTTTCAAGAGTTAAACAAAAAGAAATGGCCTGATGAGGAAAAAAGAGCAGAGTTTTTCCGGAAGTTCGGTAAATACTTTCCTCGTCATTCAGACCAAATCTATAGGGAGCTGCCGAAGTTTGGGAAATAAGGTGTAACCTTATGGGTAACGACAGAGCTGACGGCCCACGCAAGAACCGCTCAGCGAGACCCTACCCCGCTTCTGTGAACTGATTTACTGATAGAAGCGGGACCGGGTTTGATGTGACCCTTGATGTTCTGGGGCACGAGTGCATCGCAGAAAGAACACCGAAATGGCGACCGCTGCTAGCCATCAAATATCTAATTTGTAAACTCCAATCTTGTTCCATTCCGCGATTGCCCTTCTTTGCGCCAAGTTTGCTTCTTGGGGTGTTTTCTGCCCACAGGATTGTTTCGTATAGGATCACCTTGTTCAATTCATCACAACCTGAATTTCGTTGACAGCTCTATGCAATTCACTTGTAAGCGGATAGAAATAGATTGAACTGAAGGAAACGCTGATGTGTCTAAGACGCTTTTGAACATCAGAATCATCCGTTATGCAAAATAGATAGGCAGTGGCGATCGTCATTCGGGTCAAAATAAGAAGCCTCTGTATCGCAGAGGCTCCCTAATTTAGAAACTAATTCTTTCCGATGTAGAAATGGTTCCTTGCCTATTTCCCACCGCCCATTAAAGTGAACTCACTCACCTCACCACTGTTACCATCCAACACCAATTCCTTCCCATAGTCCGAGTAATTCCCCTTCGCAGAACTGAGATAGACTTCCTTCACTGGAAACGGATACGTGGGGTTTACGATCTTCATTTGAGATTTTCCGTCTCCCCCTATCATCGGAGTGAGCGTCATCATTCCGTATTTGCCAAGGGAGAACGAAGACTGCTTCCCCTCTACGTAGTCCGCATTAACTGATGTCTCTTTGATGGTGAATCCTTCACCCACTATTCCAAACGGTGGTGCAGAGAGCAACGCGCCCAGAGCTTTTTTCACCTCGGGAGGTGCGCTCTCATCGATATAGTACGCCATGTAGTGGGTCCCGCCCGGGCTGAACTCTATCGTCATCCCGACGTGTTGGCCGTTGAGTGAAACGTCCCCGTAATGCCCATCGGAGATGTCCATTACACCCACCGCACGACAGAAGCCATGGTACGGTGCACCATCTTGCAGGCACGAACACCCACTCGCCGGACAATTGTCCGCTACAACAAAACGTGCGCTCATTTTCCATGAGGGCTGTTTCTCCGACGTTTGAGCGCTGCTGAAATTCGACACTATGAACATCGCCCCAAAGGCTAAAAGAAGATACTTGGTACGCATTAGGTCCTCCGTGATTGTTGGATGAATTA
>JBHHZW010000132.1:0-6453 GCA_046758305.1 Bacteroidota bacterium
AAAGACTGTTGATGCAAGGGATTGAAGTGGAAGTGGCGGAAAAAGATTTTCAAATGAAAAATCTCCGCAGCTATTGGGATGCAAACCCGCCGTCGAAAACACTGTCGAAGGGAACCTACATCATCCGCTTGGCACAGCCAATGCGTCCCCTGATTAACGCCATTCTAGAATTTGACCCGAGGATGTCCACCGCTTTCTTACAAACTGAGCGGGAACACCTTGAAAAGGATAAGGGCACCCGCTTGTACGAGGTCAGCGCCTGGTCGATGCTCCAGGCTTACAACATCGATGCCTATGTGTCGGCGGAAATACCATCAGTGAAGACGACAAAGATCGATCAGTTACCGGAATTGCCGGGTGAAGTCATCAATCCTGAACCGGCTTTTGGATTTATTATCGATTACCGGGATGACCACGCGGTGGATGCGCTGTTACAATTAATTGAACTGGAACATAAAGTGCGCGTTGCCAAGAAACCGTTCCAGATAGAGGGGCGGTCTTTTCCCCGGGGCAGTCTTTTACTGAGAGTGAATGAAAGCCCCGCTTCTCTCTCTGAGGACATACAGGAAATTGCCGAATCCGCTCACATTCGCATCTATGGCGTGAACACAGCACTGAGTCAACAGGGACCCGACTTGGGGGGTCGTGAATTTCAACTGTTGACCACACCGCGAATTGCCCTGCTGACTGGCCCTGCCATTAATATGTATAATTTCGGTGCCCTTTGGTATCTACTGGATTACGAATTGAAATGCCGCCACTCCATCCTGAATTATAATTATTTCGATGATTTGGATTTGCGAAAATATAATGTACTGGTTCTTCCCACTACCTGGGGCGGACCGGAAACATACCGCAAGATATTCGGCGAAAAGGATCTCAAGAAACTCAAAGAGTGGGTTACCAATGGCGGGACATTAATTGGTATCGGCAACGGCGCGGCATTTCTGGCAGACAGCGCTACGGGTATCAGTCAGGTAAAGTTGCGTCGTCAGGCCCTTAACGAACTGCACCTTTACGAGGAAGCCGTGCAACGGGAAGAAGACGCGGGGAAAGGTAGAATAGACAGCCTGGCAATTTGGGAGGGGAAAAGCGCCACCAAAGATGATAAGAAGGAAAAGCAAGCAGAGAAAAAGGATGTGAAGGAATTATCCGAACAAGATGAACAGCTCCGGTTGTATATGCCACGTGGTGCAATCCTGCGTGTTGATTTGAATGAAGAGCACTGGTTGACCTTCGGTGTGGGTCTGAAAGTACCAGCGATTGTCTATACGTCTTATGCTTTTCTTTCGAAAAAACCAGTGCAAACGGCGGCCAGGTTTAGTGAAGCTTCGCAGTTGCGCCTCTCCGGATTACTCTGGCCGGAAGCGCGAACCCGTTGGGAGAAATCTGCTTACGCTACCCGTGAGGCATACGGAAAAGGACAGGTGATCTTATTTGCCGGGGAACCGAATTTCCGTTCCTATTCTTACGGAACGGCAAGAATGCTGATTAACAGTCTGCTGCTCGGACCCGGTTTTGGGACGCAACAGGTGGTGTCGTGGTGAGAGAAGTTATCGGGGATTTAGGAACGTAAATCTAAAGAGATGGGTCCACCTCACCGCTCTTCGAAAACGTATTATAGATCTAAGGAGGGAAGATGAACAGACTCCTCTTCGCAGCCATTGTATTTCTCTTCTCCGATGAAATAGATCAGTCTTCACAGAAGGCGGAGAAGGCAAAGATCGATCAGTACCTTGCACAATATGCGCCCTACGAGATGCATTTCGACGCAGGTTCCTTTGATGAAAAGGATAAATTAATCCTGAAAAAGCTCGTCGAAGCCGCCGCATATGTCGATACGATTTTCTGGCTACAAACCTCGAAATATGGGATGGCTGTTCGGGACAGCTTAGAACAGATGCAGAATGATCCCTATGCCAGGAAATTACTGACTCTCGTCAAGCGCAATGGAGGTCCGTTTGAGCTGCTCAATGATCATGAACCGTTCATAGGCGATCAGGTCTACTATCCCGGTGATGAGCTGTATCCTCGAGGGATGACCGCCGAACAGTTCGATGCGTATTACGAAACCCTACCAGATGAGCACAAGAAGGAATTCCTCTATCCCTATACTGTCATCCGTGAAGATGGAAAAGGAGGGTACAGGGCTGTTCGCTATTATGAAGAATACAAGCAATACGTTGATCCCATAGTCAAGTTGCTGAAGGAGTGTGCTGATCTAACGGATAACGAGGCCTTTGCGAAATTTCTCCGCCTAAAAGCGGAAGCGCTAACCACAGATGACTACTTCGACGCGGATGTTGCCTGGATCGACCTGGAAGGCAGTAAATTTGATATTGTTTTGGGACCATTTGAAACCTATTCCGACGGGATCAAAGGCGTAAAGGCGAAATACGAGGCCTACATCGAGATCGTTGATCAGGAGGAATCGAAAAAATTGGATGTTTACACTCAATACTTGCAAAAACTCGAAGAGAATCTGCCGATCCCCAGAGAATACAAATCAGTTGTGAAAGGTCTGACTGCAAAATTCGTCGTCGTTCGCGATATCGTGCGCGCAGGCGAAGGGGCGGCGGGATATCAGGCGGTGGCGGCAAACCTGCCAAATGATCCGGCGGTACATAGGCAAAAGGGCACGAAGAAAACCTTCTGGAAAAATATGTTCGAAGCACGTTTTAATGCCATCATCAAGCCCGTAGGTATGAGATTGATCGATGAATCCCAGTTGCCATATTTGTCCGATGAAGGCTTTTTTCAATTTGTGTTGATGCACGAAATTTGCCACGCCGTTGGTCCCCGGACAGTTAAAGTGGGACCGAAAAAGGGCACGGCGGTCAACGCAGCAATCGGTCCCAACTATAGCCCGCTGGAAGAAGCCAAGGCGGATATCGTCGGTTTGTACTCACTAGCTTACTTCATGGATAACGGCATCGTCGATCGGACGAATGAAAAAGTGTACTACGTCTCCTATCTAGGCAGCATGTTCCGATCCGTACGCTTCGGGTTGAATCAAGCCCATGGTAAGGCAGCAGCCATCTCAGTGAATTATCTATTGGAAAATGGCGGCATATCGTATGACGGGAGCACACAGAGATGGTCCATTGATTTTGAAAATTTCCGTGGAAACATTAAGAGCTTAGCCCGCGAACTATTGATTCTCGAGGGTGATGGGCAAAACGAGAAGGTGCAGGAATTTTTTGATCGTTGGGCAACGATCACGCCCAGTTTACAAACCAGCCTCGACTCCGTTAAAGACATTGCAATTGATGTGTTACCACGGTACTCAATCAAATGGGATTAAAGAAGAGATTTTCCAAGTTTCCTTAATGGAAAAATTGCGGGGCGTCTGTGTGCTCAAGAAAATAACGATGGAGTCTTAGTAGTGGTACAACGCTATCTTAAGAATTTTAACCCAGGTACCTTGGTACATGTTATCACTCTTTTGGACAGCCAATTCTTTCAATGATTGGCCGGACCATTTCCCACAACAAAATCCTTCAGAACCTCGGCGGCGGAGGGATGGGGGTGGTGTGCAAGGCCAAGGATACGAGGCTCAAGCGCACCGAAATGCTGGCAAAGAGGCGCGCTGGTTGAGAAAATCGAGTATGTGATGACATATGAGCCAAACGGGCGGCACCGCAGGTCGATTCGGTTGCAGGATTATGACTACTCCAGTGCAGGCGGGTATTTCGTGACCATTTGCACGAAGAACCGGGAACATCTGTTCGGGGAAATTGTCGACGGCACGATGCACATGATTCCAGTCGCACACCTCGTTCAAGAATGTTGGGATGATTTGGCAAAGCATCACCGCAACATTGATTTGGATGCATTTCTGATCATGCCGAACCATATCCATGGGATTGTTCTTATTCTAGATGCCTGGGTAGGGGCGATTCATGAATCGCCCCTACTAACATCCTTTCTTGAACGACGGCGAATGCTGTTGCCAAGGATCGTCGGACGATTCAAAATGCGTTCTGCCAAACGTATCAATGAATTGCGCCGAACCCCGGGTGATGCTGTGTGGCAGCGGAACTATTTCGAACACATTATCCGCGACGAGCGGTCACTGAACAAGATTCGTGAATACATTATGACAAACCCTGAACGCTGGCAATACGATAGAGAAAATCGGGAGAGAACCGGGACTGACGCGATTGACACCTGGTTAGAATCAGAGGGTCATAGATCCTTCTAGACGCAGCACCCTTAGAAACGTTCTTAATTGTGATCGGCCAGACCATTTCCCACTATAAGATCCTCGAAAAACTCGGCGGTGGAGGAATGGGAATCGTCTACAAAGCCGAGGATACCAAACTCAAACGCACAGTCGCCCTCAAGTTCCTACCGTCAGAATTGACCCGCGACGAGGAGCTTTTCCTTTTTTTTACCCCCTTCCTGTTAATATAGGTTCTAACAGGCTGTGAAGCTGTGGCCGGCAGATGGTTTCGATAAGCAAGTTCCCGAGCACTGATGACATGAAAATCCGCTTGGACACAGGCATATGTCATCTTTTGCCGTTAACCGCTATACCAGAACGAGGCCCGACATGAATCTTAGGTCTTCCATAAGATGCTTTCTCCTAGTTGCATTCCTTCTCTACCTTCCCTGTCGAATACACACGCTAGCTCAGGAGACTTCAAAACCACCTGGCGCCAACTACGAAGGGAAGGCGTTCACTTTCCAGAAGATTCAGGACGACATCTACCATGCCATCGGAACGGGTAACTTGGCGGTCTGGTGTAACGCCGCGATTATCATCAATTCCGATGATGTTCTGATAGTGGACTCACATGTCTCACCAGCCGCAGCGTGGGCACTCCTTCGCGAACTGAAAAGCATAACATCGAAGCCCGTGCGCTATGTGATCAACACGCACTTTCATTTTGATCACGTGCATGGAAACCAAGTTTTTCCCGAGGATGTGGAAATCATAGGTCATGAATTTACCAGAGAGATGATAGCCACTGGCAAGTCTAAAAGCGGACGGGCTTATGTTCGATACGCTGGACGGGTTCCTGAGCGCATTGCGGACTTAGAAAACCAGCTCATATCAGCCGCTGATCCTGAACAGAAAGTCAAACTCCAGAAGCAACTTTTCATTTACGAGAACTACTTCGAGGCCACAAACGCTGTGATACCAACTCTGCCCAATGTTACCTTCAAACGTTCCATGACGCTCTACCGAGGTGGTCGGGAGATTCGACTACTGTTCTTGGGTCGAGGTCATACCGGCGGGGACGTGCTAGTCTACCTGCCCAAGGAACGGATCCTCATTACCGGGGACCTCCTAACGGCTGGTCTTGCTTACATGGGCGACGGTTACCTGAAAGAGTGGGCGGAGACGCTGGAACGCCTCAAGAAACTAGAGATAGATGTGATTTTGCCTGGTCACGGTGAGCCTTTCGCGGAAAAAGAGAAGATTGATCACTTCCAGGCCTACCTACTCGACTTATGGGAGAAAGGTGTGCAGATGCATAGGGACGGTGTAAGCGCGCAAGAGGCTGCCATGAAGATCGATATGCGCTCTCACGCAAAGAACTTTCCAAGGATTCAAGAGGTGGGCGTGGATTTGCATGCTGTCCTACGCCTCTACGAATTGCTCGATGAACAGGAATAAGAAATCTGGAAGCCAGGACACTCCTCGAAGAATTGTCATGAAATAAATGGTGAGGAAACATCGATGATCGGCAACACCTCTTTGAAGGTACTGCTACCTTTGGTAGTGGTTTAGGCCGACTAAAGGGAGGAGAAAAATGAAAAGACACTCCGTAATCACATCGTTAGCACTCTTGTTGGCCGCTTTCATGTGGAGTTGTCACGAGCAGGTATCTGTTCCCGTCGCGTCGGACACCGCGGAAGGATCGGGTACTCTGGAGAAAAAGCGCGGAATTCCGGGACCTCCTGACGGCGGCGGAGGCGACAAGGTAGTGTTCGATGTCGAGGCCGTGTCGCATGGCGGCACGTACGTCGCCCCGACCTTGGTTTCGACCTGCCCGGGTTTGACCAACGGGTCGACCCTGTTCGTCAAATGGCCCAGACATGACGGGTGCATGGACATCTGGCCGTTGGGAAGTAGCTATGAGCTGACCGACGACCCTCAGCTTTCGGTCGCGACGAAAAAGGGCAAGATCATCTCCGTGCAGTTCCACATCTAGGACGTGATCGGCGCGGAGGGCATCCAGCACGAGAGCGAGAAGATGTCGGTCGACCGCCCCGAAGAACCTTGGTCATCGAGCTTTACCTTGCATATCCATCAGGATAACGTGCCGGTCTACCGGCTCAAGGACCATACCAGCGGGCCACGTGTGGAGCAGATCGGGACTATCAGCGTAGAGGACTTTGTTCTTACCCCCGGTCAATAGAGAGCCGGGCGGCTACTGAACCCCGTTTCAGTCCGGTCGGGTGGAGGAAGTTCATGGAGACAAAAAAGCTGCTTTTGCTCCG
>JBHHZW010000133.1:0-6438 GCA_046758305.1 Bacteroidota bacterium
GGTTCAGTCGTTGGGCCTGGAGAAAGTAGTTACATTCCTGGGGCCGTGCGACGATGTCGTTGATATCATAAACACCTTGGATCTCTTTGTCCTGCCTTCATTGCACGAGGGGACGCCTACGGTCATCTTGGAGGCCATGTTTCTTGGTCTTCCCGTCGTGGCATCGGCCACCGGTGGTATATCCGAGGTCGTCAGGGATCGTTGGAACGGGTTGCTCGTTGAACCTGGAAATCGGTCGAATTTGGCCTCCGCTTGCTTATCTTTGTTGTCAAACCCCGCACTCGCCCAAGTCGTCACGAGAAATGCGTGTCAGGCAAGTAAGGCCTTTCTACGGCAGGAAACATGCCAATTATTGCTTTCCATGTATTCTTCTCTATACCGCGATGGCACGGGTGGTAAAGCTGAACTGTAATCGTCACGCGATATCACAATGACCACGAGAAAACGTTGCCTCGTGTTTCTAGTCCCGCGGTGCTATCGGCCAGAGAAAATCAATTTTGCCGGGAAATACGAGCAGTTATCTCGGGATGCGGAAGGTCATATTTTCACGCTAAGCGGCCAGCGAGCCAGGAACCTTCAGATCGCATCGTTTAGTTTTCACGCTCAATCCGACTCTAAGAGCTTCCTGGTGCGCAATCTAAGACGGTTCTGGATCCAGGCGATCCTTCCAGCAGTGTTGTTGTGGAAGGGACCGAGGGTGGATGCAGTGATTGCGTATGATCCGTTCTCATCCGGGTTGGCTGGAGTTATTCTCAAAGTTGTCCTTCGAACAAGGCTAATCGTTGAAATCAATGGTGACTACCATAGAATGGATTTCTCAAAAGGGTTAGCCAAAAGGTGGGTTGGGAAGCGTGTTTTCTGGCAATGTGTGAAAAGGTGTGATGCGCTCAAAGTCGTGAATAAGGATCAGGAACACTTTTACCGGCGAAGGTTTCCAGATAAAGCTGTTTACCGATTTCCAGATTACGTGGCGAGCAAATACTTTTCCTCTCTTGAGACCTATCAGGGAGACTACCTCTTGTCTGTTGGGCACCCATTTGGTCTGAAGGGGGTAGACATTCTTATTAAGTCATTCACGAGGATAACCAATCGAAATAACAAGATGAAGCTAAGAATCATGGGATACTGTCCGGAAGGTGAGATGGCTGTGTATAAGAATCTGGCGCGTGATAATCCGAAAATCGAGTTTGTCAAGGCGGGATGGATAGAAGATGTCGCAGAGCAAATGAGGGGTTGCTATGCAGTCGTGAGCGCGTCACGGACAGAGGCTGCCAGTCGGATTATGTTCGAAGCTATGGCTTCCAAGAAGGCAATTGTTGCCACAAAGACGAACAGTGGGATGAATTATGTTGAGGACAATTGTACAGGCCTACTTGTGGAAATTAATGATGCCGACGACTTGGCGAACAAGCTGGAGTATCTGGTGAACAATCCTGAAAGGGCCCATGAAATGGGAATGGCGGGCTTTAAAAAGCTCATCAAGGACTACTCTGAGAAGAAGTATTTGCAATCGTTTGTCCACATGGTAGAGCAGATTTGTCAGTCGTGAGGACACCAAAACACTCTGATGTTCTTTGCACCTCCGCAAAGACAACCCTGGTCACGCGCTGAGGGCCGCAATATGTCCAGGCAAGTATCCAGTGATCGCAAAAGAAGGTCACGGATGCTATGCATCCTGTCAAATGTTCTAGGTAATAGGACGTTTACCGAAAGGCTCGTTTCAATTCTGAGCAAGATCGATTCGGTAAAACCCGTATTTCTGTTCTATGATAGTGACGACTATCGGCGGTATCCAGTCTCACAATGGCTTCAACTCAGTTCAACATTGGCATCTTCGTGGAGAATCCATAGGAAATGCAAAAACAGCCTCCCCGATATGAATTTCGATTTTCTCTTCTTTCAATCTTATTCCCTTGTCCTTCCCTTTTATCAACATATCAAAAATAGGCCAACGGCACTTGCGCTTGATACGACCCCAACGCTTGCGCGCAAGCTGATAATTCAGGAGTCGCCACTCGCGAGAACGACACTCAAAGCGATGACAGCACCGTTTCTGTTAAAGCTCGTGTTTCAGAGGATTTTTAAACATATAGACATCTTCCTGCCGATGTCATCGTGGTGCTCCCAATCGCTGATTTCCGACTTTCTGGTTGGCCGGGAAAGGATCAATGTCGCGTATTCTCCTATCGATCTTTCCGAATGGAGGCCAGCGGAGGCGAAGCCGCGTGGGAAGCCGCGTCTTCTTTTCGTTGGGAATGACTTCAAACGAAAAGGGGGACCCTTTCTTCTGGATTTGTTTCGCGGGTATCTTGCGGAGGAATGCACGCTGACCATCATCTCGAATGACACGGGGCTTTCGGGGAATAGTCCGGGCGTGGGAATCGAGACAATTCGAGGAATTGATCATTGCAACGTAGATGTCCTTCGAGAAATTTATCGCAAATCGGACCTGTTTGTCTTTCCGACGAGGCGCGACCAGTTTCCACAAGTCATTGGAGAAGCTATGGCAAGTGGGCTTGGAGTAGTGGCAAGCGATGTGGGTGGAATCAATGAATTGGTGCAGGATGGCAGGAATGGATTTGTCATGCCGTACGGAAGTGATGCAGAAAGCTGGGCAGAAAGGATCAAGTATTTGGTCAGGGATCGGGGCATCTTAGAAGAATATGGCAGAGAGAGTCGGAGATTGGCCGAGGAGAAACTGTCGCTAGAGCGGTTTGGGCTTCTCTTGGAACATGTTGTTGATCGACTGAAAGCTAGGGCCGTGGTGAAAGGCGGGAGGGGGATGGGGGGGAAATATAACGACACGGGTACGTAATTGTCGAACCTGCGATCCGCCAGAACCCTTCCAGGATGATTTAGAGCGACTAGCAAATAGGGTCCCAGAAGAGATGCGAGTCCTGTGGGTAGGACATAATTTGGCATATCCCCCTGTCCGGGGTGTGCTGCAGCGTAATTACAATCTCCTGCGGGAATTGGGGAGGCGGTCTGAGGTGCACGTGTTGGCTTTTGATCAGCCTGAGAGTCGCCCCCGGGGTGTGGCTGCCCAAGACTGCACGCGCGCGTTGAAGGAATTTTGCGCGCACGTGCAGTGGCTTCCGCTTCCAAGGGGTGCCCGGAGGGCGGCACGATATTGGCTTGCCGCGCGTGGAGTCGTATGCAGGGATGCGTTCGACATACAGTGGCTTCAATCCCACAGGATGCGGCACACGCTTCAAGAACAGCTTAACCGCATAAAGTTCGACATCGTTCATTTCGACACGCTCGGGCTGGCCCAATACAGGTCTTTGGCGAAAGGGTTCCCCGCGGTGTTAAATCATCATAACGTTGAATCCGCGATGGAGAGGCGCCGGGCAGAGAGCACTCGTAATTTCTTGTCCGCAGCGTATTTCCGGCATGAGGCCCAACGATTAAGTGTGGCCGAGCGCTACTGGTGTCCGCAATTCGCCGTAAATCTCGTTGTGTCGCCCGATGATGAGCGGGTACTGAGGTCATCCGTTCCCGGGATACGGACTGCGGTGGTGCCGAACGGGGTTGATTGCGAGTATTTCACCCCACGGGTCGATCCGGATCGGAAAACACTACTATTCTGTGGGGGTCTGGATTGGTACCCGAATGAGGACGCGATGCGGTTTTTCTTTGACTCTATATGGCCAAGCTTGTCTACGCAGGTACGGGATGTGAAGATGTACGTAGTAGGGCGAAATCCCCCTAGGTGGCTTCTTGCGTTGAGCTCTCGGGACCCGAGGATCAGCGTCCCGGGATTCGTCGAGGATATCCGGCCATATGGTGCAAGGGCAGCGGCATATGTGTGTCCGATTCGCTGCGGGGGTGGCACGCGGTTGAAAGTACTTGATGCTCTAGCGATGGGAATTCCGTTCATTGGGACGGCATTCTCGTGTTCAGGACTATCAGTGAATCACGGCGAGCATGTTCTGCTGGCTGATCGACCGGAAGAGTTTATCACTCGGGTTCGAGAAGTACTTGACAGTGTGGCACTTCGTAAAGCGCTTGTCGAGGCTGGACGCAGCCTAACCGAACGGGAATATTCCTGGCGCGTAGTTGGCGAGAGTTTGTTCAAGGCGTATGGGAGCGTACGACACGTTGGGAACGGGTCGTAATCGTTCTCTTTAGGATCATGTTCGCGGCGACAACAATGACCGCTCCACGATTGAGAGTTGTGAAGAATGAAACCACCCAATTGCGTTAAGAACTTAGCGTACAGGCTATGCTCCCCGCAGCTATTGTTTCTGCTCAAGCGAACGTATTATGCCCGTGCCGTCAGAAGGTTTTGGGAGACCGACGTCGGGCTTATGAGTTACCTAGTCGATCCAGGAGACGTTGCGGTTGACATAGGGGCACACGTCGGGTGGTATACCCGGGTGCTCGCCGAGATCGTGGGTCACCGTGGGACCGTGTATAGCATTGAACCAGTTCCTGAAACATTCCGCCTGCTGTCCTCGGTTGTGGATGCGTTGGGGTTGAAGAATGTCCGCCTTGTGAATTGTGCCCTTTCCGATCAGGGGGGCCTCGCAATCATGGCAATCCCCGTGGCTGATGGGGGAGTGGAGAACCTGTACAGAGCGCGAATCGTTGAAGGTGTGGGATCTGGGCTGGGCGGGAATAGCGTGGCGGTCCCCAAAATATCTCTAGACTCAATGCTATCAAATTGCTCGGATGATATTGGATTCATCAAATGCGATGTAGAAGGGCATGAGAGCTTTGTTCTACGGGGGGCGATTCAAGTTATTGAGAAGTGGCGTCCGGCATGGCTGATTGAAGTTGCAAACGGCTGCTCTGAGATATGTTCTCGCACCAGCGAAGTGTACGGCTTCTTGGCGGAATACGGCTATAGACCATACTGGTTTGACGGGTCGCGACTGAGGAATCCGAATCCATTTGAAGGGGCGGTTAACTATTTCTTTCTTCAGCCACCGCATCTCCGACGAATCGGCGACCGAGGCATCGCCATTTGAGAGGTACCCGAGGGCTTCCATCGGAGGCGCGCCCCAATGTTACGGACTGCTGGTTTCCGAAAGCCATCCGGTACCGATGGAAACAGGGTTATAGGATGCTATTCTGGCACGAGCTTTGCTTTTAGTCGAACGTTGCGCAGGGTCAGTGACCGCGGAAGGAATTAGTCGAAAAGGGGGAGTATGATGGTAGGCCGTGTTCGTAATGTGCTCATTTTCCTAATGTCTTTGGCTGTTTCCTCACTCCTGGGAACTATAATCGCCGTTCCAGTGGAGGCGGGGTCTAGCACGGTCATCTTCGAGGATGATTTCGAAGGCCAAGATGTTAATTGTTGGAGTAATAAGCCAAATGGGGGTGGGTGGAATTTTGCTGGCTGCGGCGGATTTGTCAATATAGGTCAGGGGTCTCACGTCGGCCTAGCTGTAGGCGAAGTAAGTCATTCGGGGAAGAAGGCTATAAAGATTACTTTCACAAGTAATGAAAACCATGGTGGTGGGGAAGTGAAGTTGAGTGGGTATGATCGCATTTTCACACGACAATACGATTACTACGAAAGAAACTTTGATTTTGCGTACGGAATGAAAATCCATCGCATACGCTCATTTAACGGCAACCTAAATGACTTTGACATTGTTTCCGTCGCATGGGGCACCCCGACTTCTGGGTCCACAAATATGAGTGGTGTAAACGATATGGGCAATATCAGCATCAACGCAAATGGGGGTCCGGTCGACTGGGGGTCCGCTTGGGGGGGGGAGTCGTTCCAGAGAGAAAAATGGTACTGTGTTGAGACCGAAGTTAAGCTGAACGACCCGGGAAGCGCCAATGGAGAGGTCAGGATCTGGATCGATGGGAATCTTCTGGTACAAAGGACCAACGTTAACATTCGCGGGGGTCTCTCGAAATCGATAAACCGAATTTTGTTTGGCGGCTGGTACTCCAACGGTGCCAAGGGATTAAATCCGCAGCCGGATCCTGCGGTGCCTTCCATTCGGTACATTGATGATGTAGTGATCAGTACGGAGCGGGTGGGGTGTCTGCCGGATGTGCCGGACAAGACCCCGCCGGGCTCACCGACCGGCGTTCGATTTAGCGGCCAGCAGTAGGCTAACCCGTAACAGCTCCAGGCGTTCGCTGTGTAAGATTCGGCCGATCTGGGCGATACGCTTTCGTTCCCAAGGCGAATACTCCTGGCCATTCGAGGCCTGAGAAGTCTGCAATCCGTTTCACGTCATAGTATGGCTCCCCTGGAAGCGAAGGGGAAGAAGTGTGCCCCTGGGGCATGACAGGATGTCCTTCTCGGCTTGGGGCCTTGACAGAATGGCCGAACTTTTCGCCTGTGCGCTTCCCCCTGGTTGTATGCTGAAAAGCATAATTACCCAATCAACCCAACACACTCAAAAAAACCGATCAACGCAATAGACCCCAGAGACCCAACAAACCCATATCCGGAGGTGCTGATGGTGG
>JBHHZW010000134.1:0-6425 GCA_046758305.1 Bacteroidota bacterium
ACCGATCCAGAAGGCTCAGCTTGGACTGGGAAGTTCAACACTCCCAGAAGGGCTGCTGGTGAGGGGTGAACTCAACTGCGGATAGTAGATGTATCAAATCCAACCGGACGTTTGCCGAGTCCAATGTTCATCTCAACAACTCTTCGAGCTCAACTGCGCGGTCGGTTCTCTCGTCGCGGTATTTGATAATGATTGGTGTGTACAGAGAAAGCCCCAGCTTGCGGCCACGACCGTGCATGATTGGCCTCGTACCGGGAACTACGACGGCGTTGGGAGGAATCTCAACCAGGCTTTCCGCTGTCTTGCGGTGGATTTCATCCTTGACAGTGTCATAGACTGGCGTCGAGCCACTCAGAATAGTGCCAGCGCCTATGACCGCCCCCCGTCGCACAATAGTTCCCTCGTAGACTCCACAGTTCCCACCGATGAATACATCGTCTTCTATAACAATCGGAATTGAGCCGACGGGCTCGAGCACCCCGCCGATTTGGGTGCCTGCACTCAGATGTACCCGCTTGCCGATCTGGGCGCACGAGCCGACCAGCACATGCGAGTCGATCATCGTGCCGTCGTCGATGTATGCGCCAACATTGATGTACATGGGCGGCATGCACGTGACGCTGCGCCCGACGTAACACCCGTCGCGAATCGATGAACCTCCGGGCACGATGCGCACACCATCTTCGAGAGCGATCGATTTCAACGGATAAGTGCTCTTGTCGTAATAAACAAAATGGTCATTGATGGACATAACCCTAATAGTCCCGATCCGAAACCCGAGCAGGATCCCTTTTTTCACCCACGTATTAACAATCCATTGGTTGCCAACTCTTTCCGCAGCACGGACTCGTCCTGAGTTCAGTTCAGTTCTGAAGGCATCGAAAGCCTCGAAATATTCGTCATCGTACTTTTCCTGCGGTTCTCGTTCAAAGAGTTGCTCTATGCGTTCTTGGAGATGCAATTTTGGGTCTCCACATTTTCAATTCGTTATGCTGGGAAAAAGGATTTTTCCACCAGGACGATGCCAGACGTCGTATGAGTTTCCAGTAATGCTGCAGTTTGAGCCGAAGCATCAAAGACGTACGACCGTGCGGAGTTCGGATTAGTCATGATCACGCATGAGCCCCAATTCCTTCATCGCGCTACTTAGCATCTGCCGGTGTTCTTCACCCATCGGCACCAGTGGCAGCCGGTAGGATTCTTCAATAAAGCCCATCATAGCTAGGCCCGCCTTGACCGGAATGGGATTAGTTTCAATGAAATTGAGTCTCATCAGCCGATAGAGTTTGCGGTGAAGCGCTCGCGCCTGCTCGAATTTGCCGTCGAGACATAGATGTGTCAGCCCAGTCATCATTCTCGGGGCCTGATTCGAGACGACCGAAACAACACCGGCCCCGCCGAGGGCGATGATCGGCAGTGTAACGGCGTCGTCGCCAGAGAATAATTTGAAACCTACAGGAATTTTCGCCGCCAACTCTCCTATCTGGTTGATGTCGCCAGAAGCTTCCTTTATGCCGATGATGTTGTCGATGGTGCTGAGCTCGACGACCGTGTCCGGCAACAGGTTGGCTGAAGTGCGGCTGGGGACGTTGTATAGTATGACGGGGAGCTTTACTGCCTTTGCCAAGGCGCAGTAGTGTTGAAAAAGTCCTTGCCGCGTCGGTTTGTTGTAATAGGGAGTAACCGAGAGCAATCCATCAACGCCGAGACCTTCAGTGCGCTTAGCCATTTCAATAACATGTGCAGTGTTGTTGCCGCCTGCACCGGCAATGACCGGTACTTGGCCTTTGGCGCGCTGAAGAACGACTTCCACGACACGCAGATGTTCTTCGATGCTGAGCGTGGCGCTCTCTCCGGTTGTCCCGCACGGGACCAAAAAGTCAATACCCTCATCAATCTGAAATTCCACCAACCTTGCCAGCGCTACCTCGTCAAGTCGTCCGTCAGCTGTGAACGGGGTTACGAGTGCTGTGCCGCAACCTTGAAGGCTTGTTCGTTTCGTCATCTCTAGTCCCCATTGCAGGTTCGTGTCGACAGGATTTACTGTATTGATGAGTCACCGTATTTTGCACACCAGTAACGCTGTTGCACATGCAGGATCAGTCTCCAGCGCCTGTGACGTCGTTTGTCATGAATTGCTTCGTGCAAGTATTAGATCCAGCACCTCTCGAAATTCATAAACACCCTTGCGGTTGACAATCCACTTAGCAGCGAGAAGAGCCCCTTCGGCAAAACCTTCTCGACTTCGTGCCGTGTGCTGGAGAAGAATAGTGTCCACGGTTGAATCATAGCTGACTGCATGAGTCCCCGGAACGAAGCCAGCCCGAACGCTGGTAACCGGAATCCTCCGAGTACTGAATTCTTTCGAAAGAATGTTTTGTAACATCAGCGCCGTGCCGGATGGAGCATCTCTCTTAGATTTGTGGTGAGTCTCCTCAATGAAGGGGTCGTAGCTATCAAGCGCTGAGACCAGTTCAGCAGACCGCTCGACGATCTTGTAAAAGATGTTTACGCCCACAGAGAAATTTGAGCCAAAGATCATCCCGATGTTGCTAGCATCGACGATTTTTCGCGCCTCGTTAAGGTGTTTATGCCAGCCGGTTGTACCAACGACGAGGTTGATCGAGAGTGCCGCGGCAGCTCGAATATTTTGCTGGATGACGTCGGGAGCGGAAAAGTCGAGGAGCGCTTTAGTACCAGTTAGGGCTTGACGCGTTGATTCGTCGGCTCGAAGAGGGTGATCCTTCGTGAAGTGCCCCACAACCTCAATATCGTGTCGCGAGGCGACCTCTTCAACCAAGTGCCCCATCTTCCCATAGCCAATAAGTGCGATTTTCATGCTGTCACTCAAAAATGTTTGGATCTAATCGCTGAAAAAAGAGGTGATGCAACCGTGCGATCACATCCCGCACTTCGCTTTCATGGACGACGAAAGTGAAACAAATCGGTGAGGCACCGTGGGAAATCATGTCAATGTACTTCCCATTGAGGTTCTTAAACACGATCGTGGGGAGGTTCTGGGCTACACGGATATTCTCGCCGATGAGTGAAACGGTAGCTCTTTGGTTCGTGATGTGTACTTCGCCGAATTGATTGAGATCGTCGACGAGGGGTTCCAACTTCTCTGAGGCGCTGATCGCCAACGCGACACTGGCCTCGTCGGTCGTGATGATGTTCGGCGTGATCCGCTCTCGGTTCAGAACGTCAAACACTGCTTTGAGAAAATCGTACGGTGAGATGCGTTGACTGGGCGCGACGTTGAGGATGGAGACCGGTCGTTTGTAGGCAATGGATTTGATGATGTTGGTGCCGATCGCCGCGCACGCGCTGATCACTGTGCCCGTGGCCTCTGGCTTTCTGGAGTTGTAAATGTGCATCGGAATGGACTTAGAGCGTGCCGGGTGGATTGCACTCGGATGCAAAACCTTCGCACCGAAAAAAGTGAGCTCTCCTGCCTCCGCAAAGGAAACGGATTTGACGGTGTGCACGCCGGCAAAGATGTCGGGGTCGGAAGTCATGATGCCGGGAACGGCCTTCCAGATCTCTATGTCGGAAGCCTCCAGTGCAGCGCCAACAAGGGCCGCCGTGTAATCTGAGCCTTCGAACCCTAATGTCGTCGTTGACCCATCGCGGGTGGATCCGATAAATCCCTGAACGATCGGTACATGGCCGGATTCCAGTGCCAGTCGTACGTGCTCGTTAATTCTCTGATTCGTTATTGCCTCGATAGGCTGCGCGTGGGTGAAGCGCTCGTCAGTAATGATAAAGTCTCGCGCATCGAGAAGGACAGCATCAATACCTCGCTCTCGAAAGGCAGCAGTGATGATGGCGGAAGAAATCAGCTCACCGTAGGAAAGGATTTTATCCTGGCTGCGCAGGGTCAGCTCACGAAGAACGGAGAGGCCTTCCAGCAGCTTTCGCAATTCCTCAAAGTTGCCTGTGAGTCCCATCCAGAGTTCACTCTGCCTTGACTCTTTCACTAGCGCCTTCGCCAGACCGAAATGGTAGTGGCGAATCTCCTCGAGTTTGGCAAGCGCGTCACGGCCATTTCCGGCGGCAGACAAGGTTGCAGCTGTTAGCAGATTCCTTGTGGTTTTGCCTATCGCGGAGATGACCACCACTGGCCATAAATCGAGACGCCTACGGACAATTTCTGTCACTCGTTCAATCGATGGCGCATCCTCAATCGAGGTGCCGCCAAATTTCATTACGATTGTGCTCATCCCTGCTCGAGTTCAATCCATTCTTGCGCAACAAGAAGTTCGGCGTTCAGGATCGAAGCCCCAGCTGCTCCACGGATGGTGTTGTGACCCAAGATGACAAAACGAAAATCCAGAATCGGGCAGGGGCGAATTCGTCCGACTACGGTCGCCATACCGTTGGCGAGCAAGGCATCGCGCTTGGGTTGAGGGCGATCTGGCTCTGGCCTCTCCACGATGGGTTGGGGAGGTGCGGAAGGCAACTTCAGTTCTTGTGGCAGTGCGCGGAATGTCACAAGACGTTCCCTAATCTCGTCTACTGAAGTCTGCTTCTTTAGTTTTACGGACACACATTCCGTATGGCCTTCTTCAACCGGGACGCGGTTGGTCTGAGCGCTGATGACAAAATTGGCTAGCTGGACACGATCGCCTGCAAGCACACCAAGAATTTTTCGAGTTTCGAGTTCAATCTTCTCTTCCTCGCCGGAGATGAAAGGAATAAGATTGCCGAGGATGTCCAGCGAGGCAACGCCTGGATACCCGGCGCCAGAGATGGCCTGCATCGTTACGACGAAGACTTTTTCCACATGAAATCTCTGGTGCAGCGGCCCGAGTGCAATAGCGAGAATCATGGCTGTACAATTGGAGTTTGTAACAATGAAGCCAGGCCAGCGTCGCTTTTTCTTTTGAATCTCAACCAGCGCAACGTGATCAGAATTGATCTCGGGGATCAGCAGGGGTACGTCCTCATCGAGGCGATGGTTGCGAGAATTGCTGAAAACGGCATATCCCGCAGCTGCAAAATCCACTTCCACCTCTCCAGCCACCGCGGCGTCGAGACCGGAAAAAACGATCCGGCAGTCGAGTCCCGGACGGCATTCCTTCACGGGAAGCTGGCTAATCCGTTCCGGTAGAGGCACGTCTTGAAACCAAGGCGTGGCCTCACCATATGTCTTACCAATAGACCGCTGAGAAGCGGCCACTTCGGTCAATTCAAACCACGGGTGGTCTGTAAGCAATCGGACAAACTTTTGACCAACTGCCCCAGTGGCCCCGAGTACACCGACTTTGATTTTTTCACTCATGAGTTTGTTACATAGCCAATCGTTTTTTCACCGCATGGCTGAGAGAGTGTTCACAGGCCGTTATTTCACGCGTTCGTATTCGTTTGCAGTGGGCTTCTCAGCATCCTGGATTAAGGGAGGCACACATTGATTCGACGTTTGCGATCCCGGGTTGATTCGGATAAGAAACTCCCGCCTTGGGGAAACCCTCGGGCGCGATTTATCGTTAAACCGCAAACTGCTCGCCAGCTTCCCCTCGAGGCCCCTGAAATAACTTGCTCGGAAGCTATCGAGCGAATGCGGTAAAAGATAGCCTCCGCAGAAAGCTGTCCACATAGTGTGTAATGGAGCTGCGGCTCGTTTGAGATTCATCTTAGAAACAGACTTTTCTTGGTCGTCCGATGGCACCAACTAAACTAAGGAACCCGGTGTGCAATATCAAGTGAGACGTAAGATTTCCTGTGCAAGTAGCGATTCCCCAAGAGCGCAGCGAGAAAGAAAGTTCTGGACAAACCGATAGACCGCAGCGGTGTTAGACTTCCGAAGGAGTGTTGCCGACGGTTGAGCTTAAAAGCAAAGCTCCCGCAGCTCGAGAATATCTTCCGCCGATGCTAAGGAATGCTGCGGGAGGTTGATGCGAAAACCTTTATCTCTCACTAACTTTTCGATGCGCTCTTTATTGAACCTAAGAGAAACAAGATCTAATGATGAGGACTTCGAATCCGACCGTTTCCTTCGGTGGTGAGGATAAGAGAGGACTGTAAGATGTCGGGAACTTGTGTACCTAGATGATGATCACCTCCCGGGGATGGATCCAGAACAATGCTGACTTGGTCGAGCTTTCCTGATTCGTTTGGCCGAAGGATGCTTGCAATCGAACCTCAATGGTGCTTTCTTGGAAAGTTCGCTCGGTGGGTCACCTGCTTGAGGTTTGTATGTACACTGGGGTACTTACTGCTGATTCTATCGGATGAAAAAAAGTAGAAAGCTTCGCTTCTAAGGTCGAGAAAAATGGGCAAGATTGTTCTGGAAAAAATGGCAATCAAAGAGACGCCCGCCAGTTGACGTTTTTGCCAACCCACCTGCCTCATGGCGCATCTCAAGCTGAAATTAGGAGCCCATCCCATCATTCGCGAATAAAACCCCCCGAAGGTTCTCGGTC
>JBHHZW010000135.1:0-6415 GCA_046758305.1 Bacteroidota bacterium
CATCACGCTGGCGCTGTCCACCACACAGACGTCGAGCTTTCCATCGTCGAGCTTTGCGTATGGTGTAAGATAAAATCCACCTCCAACACAAACCCCATTTCCTACGGCGACCAGAAGGTGTGTGTTATTCAGCGTTATGTTTTCCCAGCTGACTTTAAATGCTGATGGCTTGTATGTCGTGAGCGTTTTCAGGAGCCCGAACAGGTATAAGGGACGTCCTTTGAGTGCCCTCACTCGCGTGGTTTCGTAGGCGACCGCTGCATCAAAGCCGATGCCTACCGCGTTCACAAAGTAGCGCTCTTGAAGAGTTCGAAGACGATCCGTTATGTATCCTACTCTTCCCACGTCGATGGCAACCACTTTCCGGTTCTTGAGTATGGATATCGCGGTCTCGACGTGTGACGGCAGCCTGAACATGTTCGCGAAGTCATTCCCACTACCTATTGGAATTATCCCAAGGAGCGCTTCGCTTCCGACGAGACCATTGGCTACCTGATTGACTGTGCCGTCCCCGCCGACCGCGACGACAACGTCGCTGTCTTTCGAGGCGTGGCGGGCATTCTCGATGGTGCTGGTCGGCCCAGCAGTCACATGGAGGGTGTACAGCAAACGTTCCTTCTTGGGGATTGATTCAAGTTTGCGTAGAACTCCCCTTCCCTTCCCCCTTCCAGCCTCTGGGTTTACAATGAAGTGGATTTTCATCCGGTCATCCGTTGACGAAAGTTACCAGGCCAGGACCTCTTCGGTTTCATCGTAGTGGAGCTGACCGACGAACGTGATGTGTGCATCTCCTTGCAGGACGACGTCAGTAAACGCACTCTGACCCGTCTGAGGCAGGCTGAAATCGACGAGGAGCTCCTTCCCACTCTGTGTTTGTATGATTACAGGAGGTTTCAAGGCCATTTTCGTAGCGACGACAAGCGCAGCTGCCACAGAGCCTGTTCCACACGACAACGTCTCACATTCAACACCGCGCTCAAACGTGCGGTTGTAGACGCGGTTGTCCGCTAGGAGTTTGACCACGTTGACGTTGGTTCCTTCCGGATGGAAGTTCTTGTGCCAACGAATCTTGCGTCCGATATTGTCCATGTCGAGCTGGTCGAGCGGAACTCCCAGTGCGTCAGAAAACAGGACGGCGTGAGGAGCACCCGTATCAATGAAATGGGCTGTAAGCTCTTTGCCATCGATGTGTAGCGTTATTGATTGTACGCTCGTCGGATTTCTCATACGGAGTCGCACGGTATCGTTTTGCACGTTCGCTCGGTAAACAAAACCGAATGCCTCGAACGTCAACTCTTCCGGCACAATTCCGAGACTGTGGGCGAATTTGGCAATGCAGCGACCGCCGTTTCCGCACATGCTGCCAGTACTTCCATCGGCGTTGAAGTATCTCATCAGGAAGTCTGCCCGGGAGCTCGGTTCGAGAAGCAGAAGTCCGTCCGACCCGACGCCAAATTTGCGGTCACAGACACGCTGCGCAACGGTTTCGACACCGTGTTGCAGTAGCCTCTCCCGGTTATCTATCACGACGAAGTCGTTGCCCGCGCCGGTCATCTTCCTGAACGGGACTTGAATCATACGCGCTCGGAACAAAAAAAGCCGTTCGACATTCTGCACGGCTTTGTTCAAATCTTGTGTCTTCCCGGATGGGTTGAAGTGGAGGTGGTGGGAATCGAACCCACGTCCGAAGATAAGGCCCTCAAGACATCTCCATACTCAGTCTGTCTTTGGTTTCTCGCTTTCAGTGAACGGACAGACACGTTGTCTAAAAGCCAGCCCAAGTGACCCCGAGCGGTCTCAGGGTTCGTCGGCTCCCCTTGGACGCAGAAGCCGACTAGCCTGTCTGAGGCGACGCTCTGAGAGGACCCAACAGGCAAGGTCCTCAAAGAACGGGCTGCTTAAAGATTAAGCAGCCAGTGCGTAGTTGTAATTCGCACTTATTTTTTTCCGCTTGTTTTGCTTGCACGCGGAGAGCAAGGTATGCCGTCTTGAGCACCTCGAATCCCCGTCGAAACCTTTCACCCCCTCTACCAACTCTCAATATACCTGATCACAAGGAGAAAATCAACAGCGACCCCCGGAACCATCATTGCAACAAAGACGCTTTCTCCTTGGATGCCTGCAGGTAATGCTTCGACAACTCCGACTTAAGGTATTCAAACGCTTCCTGCGGATCATCCATAAACTTGAACAACTTCAGGTCCGATGCGCTAATCGTGTTGTGCCTGATCATCGCATCGAAGTTCAGCACTCGGTTCCAATATTCCGTTCCGTAGATCACCACCGTGACTTTTTTCTTTATCTTGGCCGTCTGGAGAAGGGTAAGGACTTCCATCATTTCATCGAGCGTCCCGAAGCCGCCCGGGAAAAACACGATGGCTTTCGCGAGATAGGCGAACCAGAATTTACGCATGAAGAAGTAGTGAAACTCAAAGTCCAGCCGTTCGTCGATGTACGGGTTCGGAGCTTGTTCAAAGGGCAGACTGATGTTCAGACCGATGGATTTCGCATTCGCGAGCTTGGCTCCCTTGTTCGCAGCTTCCATAATCCCGCGTCCTCCCCCTGAGCAAATGACAAATCGCCGATTGTGGTTGAGCGTCTTTGACCACTTTGCTAAGAGGTGCGCGAGCTTCACGGTGTCCTCGTAATAGCGAGCCATGGTGAGCCCGGCCTTCGCTTCTTCGAATTCCTGCAGAAGTCCCTGAGACGGCCGGCGGGCCTTCTCCAGTTCTTGCTCGACGTGTCGGTACCGATTGAGGGCCTCTGCTCGAGAGCTGGTTCGGGCTGACCCAAAAAAGACGATCGTGTCCTTGATCCCCTCCATTCGGAATCGACGCAGTGGCTCCAAGAACTCTGAGAGAATCCGTATCGCCCGCGCATCGGGGCTGTTGAGAAATTCGAGGTTTTTATACGCTCTGTCTGGACGTTCGTTTCGCTGAGCCATGCGCTTTCTCTTTCTTAGCAGTCAAAATTTTCGAACGACTTCGGCAACAATCTTCTCAAGGAATTCTTGATGCGTCTTGTCAAATGTACCGAACCGGTCGCTATCGATGTCGAGCACTCCAAGAACTTTCTTATTCCGGACAAGTGGCACGACGATTTCAGACCGAGAATTCGCGTCGCAGTAAATATGGCCGGGGAATTTACTCACGTCCGGAACTACCAAGCTCTGTTTCAGTTCAACAGATTTGCCGCAAACTCCCTCGCCGACACGGATACGCGTGCAGGCAGGTTTTCCCTGGAATGGACCAAGCACTAACTCAGAGGCTCTGGAAATTGTGTTCTTGAGAAAATAAAAGCCCACCCAGTTAAATTCCTCGAAGCTCATCTTCAGTACCGCCGTCACGTTTGCGAGCGCTCCGATCAAATCATTTTCCCCCTCCAGGAGAGATTTGATTTGCGGAATCACCTCGTGGTATTTTTCCTCCTTCGAGCCTTGAATGATCTTCAGTGAGGGTTCCATAGATCGTTACTGTTGATCTCCACTAAGCTTTCTCAAATGTGCCCTGACCTCTTCCCCTTCGATTTTCACAGTGACATCTCTCCCCTTCTGAACAAAACGCGACCGAACGTATGCCAACCCCATGGCTCCCCCTGAGTCTGGTGAAGGAGCAAGGCTTGTGATCCAGCCAATTTTCTCGCCCTCCGAAAAGAGTTCCGCCGCTGTCTCAGGATGCCGCTGCAGCGGCCTCTCGAGCAAGACTTGACAGAGCTCCTTCTGGACCTTCTTGTACGTGTCGAGCCTGGCAATTACCTCTTGACCGATATAACATCCCTTGCTAAAACTGATAGCATCAAGGAGATTGGCTTCTAGGGGATTAATTTCCTCGGTAAGCTCGGCACCAAAACGTGGGATTCCATGTTCGATGCGGTAGATTTCAAAAGCTTCAAAACCCACCGGCTTGACGCTTTGCCCCGCTGCATGTCGAAGACGGTTCCAGAAGGCATCCGCATTCTTGGATGTGACGATAAGATTGAATCCGTGATGTTTCAAATCGGTTCCTCGAGAAATCCTCACTGAAGCGCCAGGTTCCAATTCGATTTCAAGAAACGCCAATCGCTCGAGTGTTTCAACAGGATAAGAAAGAACCGAGTTCAGCAAGCTGTCAGCTTTGGGACCAAGAATCGAGAAGATCGCAAAATCTTGGGTTACGGTTTCCACCTGAATTTCTTCCATGATAGTAAACTTACCGATCCAGTCTATTACCCGCTGTTCTGTTCCGGGACTTGTCAGAGTGAGAAGAGATCCGTCCAATGCATAAACGACCAGGCAATCGACGATCCTGCCGTTTTCGGTCGTCAGAACTGTGGGTCGCAGCTGCCCACACTGGAGAGACAGCAAATCGTTTGTGGAGAGTCGGTTTAGGAGGTCGACCCCGTCTTTCCCTGTTACACGAAGTTTCCCGAGGTAGCTTCGGTCAACGATACCGGCAAACGCGGAGAGGGCTTTATACTCATCTTCAAGGGAGCCATAGTGCATCGGGACTAGCCAGCCCGATGCTGGCGAAAAATTCGCATTCAGCGCCATATGCTGTGAGTGTAGGCGAAGTTTCTTGGCTTCCATAGTTGCCTGAAAGCCTGTACGTTTTGTATCAATGTATGAAATACTTCGGTTGCAATCAATAGAACAAAAAAGCCAACTGCTGTCAGTTGGCTCAGTATTCATCGCATAGCGTCACAATAAAAAAGGGTATTCAGATGAATACCCTTTTCCACTTAAATCGAGCTTCGAAAAGCAAATGGCAGTTACGCCTTCCGCTTCCTAGGGACGGATCTTGATGTTTCCGGCGTCGATATCTTTCAAGGGAGGACCCGGAGGGACTGTGTCAGGCGCGGTATCGCAGTACTTCGCGGCGAAGCCCGCCGGTTGTCCAAAGTACTGATCGCTCATCCGGTCCGGTGCAGCGTTTTTTCCTTCTCCATTGTCAACAACACGCCATGCCACTTCATTCAGAGGTCCTACACCACTCTCGAATCCACCGATCCATGCTTCGTTTCCAATGATGGTGAAGCACGTGATTTTCCCATGAAATTTGTCTTTTGAATGGTCTCCCGGGTCGCGAAGATTAAGCTTCCAGTTGCCATTAACAGTGCCGTCTGCATACTTCCGGGCATGAAAAGTAAACTTGCGAAAAACGCCAGCTTCTGTTACAGATTTGCTACTACCCTTAACGGACTGTACCGCACCCCCTTTCGCAAGACTCCCCGAACTGGCAGGCGATGTGCTGCTTGCAGTCGTGCTTACAGTCTCACCGTAATCGCTCAATCCTGAAGTGGGACCTACTGGTGACGTATCTTGGCAACCAATCGCGAAAAACGCGAGAAAAAGGACCCCAAATACTGAAGCGCCCGAGATTCTCATAGTTAGTTTAACTCCCTTCGCGGTTTATGAATAATTGTTTTGTGAGCTAATTTATCGTGTTGGGAGTCCCGAGCTATACGATTCTTTAACTGTTGTCGAGATGCTCGTAGTTTCCCAGCTGAACCATTTTTTCTGCCCTTTCCCTTTTATCCCTGTCTTCGTGGAACCAATGCACTCTACTACAGCAACAGTAGTCGCGTCGTAGCCGTAGTAAGTCCCTATGGAAGTAACCCTGATGTGTTTCTTAGGGAGACCATCGTCGTCTGCAGTATATCCGAGGCTGCCCTCATCAAGGAGCGCCACCCCCGCAACGTCTGAAGCCCTTGGGGGCTTTTCCCAACCCAGCTTATTAACGGCTAACTCGAGGCCGCTCTTCGCGATTAGTTCAGCCTGGGCACGGTATGCATGTTGTTCGGCTCTGATATGGACCATGCGAGCCGCCTCTTTGATACCAAACCCATACAAGCCGACGCTCAGAGAAAGCGCGCCGAAAAACACTAGCGCTTGCGCTCCCATGATGTCTCCCCTGACATTACATCATTCATCGAAGCAGGTGCTTCTCAGTCTGCTCTTAGATAACTTAGGCCAGGCGTTCAACATGCGCAGTGCCTGACATCACCCGATTCTGAGTCTGCGGCAGTTGACGAACTGAATCAATAAATCTCGCCCGCTAAAAGAGGCTCATTTTTCGCGATTTCCTCGATTTGGCTGCCGTTTTGTGGTTTCCGCTCTCAAATCGAGTCCATTATAAGATATAGCTCTCTGGGCTGGCGTGCCGCCCAGTGCGGTTCATTTCGTGGTGCTCGTCACTTAAAAAAAGCTGGGGTGGCTGCGACTCGCCCCGACTTCATCGGGGTAGAGTCGAAGACGGGCTGACCGTCACTAAACCACTAAAACGGTTTTGTTCTCTGTGTCGACTTTCCTTTCACCACAATGTTCGCGCTGATCATCCTTGGTCAGCGTGTTCATGATCATTTGAGTTGATCATTTCCTCAGAACACTCAGTCGACCCCCTCTGTGTCTCCCCCTGTAGGGGGAGATAGGGAATAGAGC
>JBHHZW010000136.1:0-6390 GCA_046758305.1 Bacteroidota bacterium
GTCCCCCGACATGGTGCTCGGACATTGTCTTGAAGACAAAGAGTGAGGGCGAACCATTCGGGTCTGGCTTGACCCGTACTTCTTTCCGCTCCGCACCATGATTCACGCCCACAGTCCCGACAGCTTCGCCACGAGCCGCAGCCATGGGGCAGTAGTCAACGAGGAAATCGAGCAGCGCGGCCGTCCCGATATTGTGCGCAGCGGATGCGCAGAGAATCGGGAACACCTTTCGTTGAACAATGCCGGCACGCAGACCCTTCTTGAGGAGGTCGTCTCCAAGCGTCCCTTTGTTCAGAAACTCGTTGAGAAGAGTTTCGTCAGACTCGGCGATCTTCTCGATGAGCTGCTCGCGCAGCTGTTTCGCCTTCGAATTCAATCCCGAACCCGCCGAAGACTGGGAGATGTCCTGTTCCGTGTATTTCCCGTTCCCGTCTCTCTGATACTGCAGCAGCTTCATTCTCAGCACATCGACGACCTGTTCGAACCCCAGACCCTGGTCCGCAGGAAACTGGACAGCGATCACATCATGACTGAATCGCTCCTGTGCCTGCTTGACCACGCTGTCGAAATCCGCATTCTCGTTGTCGAGCTTGTTCACGACAAAGACGGCGCCGTTCTGGTACTCCTCCGCGCATTTCCAATCCATTTCTGTCCCCACCTCCGCTCCCTCCACTGCCTTGAGAACAACGAGGGCAGTGTCCGCCACGCGGAGCGCACCCTTCACCTCCCCGAGGAAATCCGTATAACCCGGTGTATCGAGAATGTTAACCTTAGTGTCCTTCCACTCGCAGAAGAGCATCGATGTGTTGATCGAGATCTGACGTTCAATTTCATCAGGATGATAATCAGACACGGTGTTCCCCTCCGTAACCTTTCCTTGCCGTGAGGTCATTCCCGCAGTATAGAGCAGGGCTTCCGCGATTGAAGTCTTGCCGGAACCGCCGTGACCGATCAACGCGATGTTGCGAACATGGTCAGTGGTATACTCTTTCATGGGATTTCACCATTTGATTTGAAATGACAAGCCTGCGGGTTGTGAAGAAGAAGCGGTATAGGTTCTAGTAACCGACCCGTCCCGCGAAGTCTCGACATTCGTCTGATCGGGCGGGATCAGCGAATCGGTGTTGACGTCGAATGCGGGTCCGGCGGTCCCGACCGAGTCGGGAGTGGCCTGCTACCACGCTTTGCCGCAACAACTCTGATATTCATTCTTCGGATATCGATGAAGCGTGCCTACGAAGCGTACTGAGGAGGACGAATTGGGTGATGGGGCTTGGTCTTATTCCTTCATGCGGTCGAAAAACGTTCGGACCCCTCTGTAAATTGCAGCTGCGAGGGATGCCGCCTCCACGACCGGCGTTTCGATTTTTTCCTGAACCTTGCGCTCAAGCATGAGCACGTCGTCAGCTGCAGTCTTGATCGCCTGCAGTGAGCTTCTCACCAAGTCAACCTGGTCCTCTACTTGCTGCGCCACGCTCCGAAACCGGTCCGTGATGAACTCTAGATTACTGAGTATCGGGATCGCTCGACTGCTCACCTCCTTCAAATAATGCTCGATGCTCGTGATCAGCTGCCGCACGCGCACCAGAACGACGACGAGGTATACGCACAACACGGTCACGCCGAGAAGAGCGGTGATTTCAACGATACGAAGCAGGTTGTCCACGATAAGACTCCATTGGTTCGTGATAGTCCGCTAATCGCTTCCTAGAAGCTTGGCCGAAAAGGCGCTCATCGCAACCAAACTCGTCAGAGTTCGTCTGAGCCCGTGCGCCAGTGCGCCAGAGGCGCATTGAGCCTGAGGCTCATCAGCCTCTGGCTGAAAGCCTCCCCGAAGGGGTCCTTCGGACTGGCTTAAGGCTCATTGAGTCTGAGGCTAAGAAGTCCGACCACCGGAGAGAAGGGGAGGCAAGGAAGGGTTTATGGTGCCACTATGAGCGGCCCCGCTCTCCCTTGTACGCATGGACGCCAGCACGAAATGCGCCCTTGACCTTTTCCCCCTCTTCGATCGCCGTTCCGGCTTTTTCTTTCGCGCTGGCAAGGGTCTTTTCGGCATCCGCAAGCAACGTCGCCGAGCGTTTCTTTGCGTCCGAAATCAGTTGCTCAGACTTCTTTTTCCCTTCGTTGATGATGTCCACGGCCTTCGATTTGGCGACCTCCAGATACTCCTCCGCGTCTTCCTTCACTTCGCCTGACTTCTTCTTAATCTCGGCGCGAAGCTCCGTCCCGCTCTTCGGGGCGTACAGGAGAGCGATAATCGCACCGATCGCCCCTCCGGCAAGGAGTCCGACCAAGAGTCCTTTGGCCATTCCTTCAGTGTCCTGAGACATGTACTCAGCCTCCCTCCTACGAACATGATTGTTGAAAATTCATCAAAATATCTACACCCGGAAAATAACAACTTACCGCCAAAAAAGCAAGAATATTTCCCGGCGGCTTCATCCAAGGGGGAGCTGAGGTTTTCCCGCATTCACCCATGCGGTGTACCAGAAGCTTGCAAGTCGGTACACAGCGGCGCGCATCCTTCGCTCCGGCAACCCGCGGAGCAATGCATGGTAACGTTCGTAGTACAGTGAGCTGTAGCGGTACTCCTTCCTCCCGTTCCGTGTGACGACCTGGTACAGCTCGCCTTCTGGAATTGCCTCTTTGACTTTTTCGTCAGCGTATAACACTGAATCGACTAACAAGTAGCTTTCCAGGACCAATTCAAACGCGTATGCCAGCGGGTCATCGATGTATTCCGGTTCCTGGGCAGCAAGACTGTAGTCTTTTCCGTATCGTTCAGGCAAATCGGCCTCGAACCTCCTGTGGAGGCCGACCTGACCGGAGAGTTGGCCATCGTAGTTTTCGGTCGTGTGGAGCGGCGCGTGGACGTCAGCCAGATAGTGCCCCAGGTCTGCCGCGTAATGGATGATATCGTTTGTATTCTTTGCTTTCATCGCATCAGTCAATTTGTTCCACAGCTCGGCGACGCGCCACGGAACGATGCCGTTCTTACGGACGCTGTCGGCACCATACTTCGCCTGTGCCTCCTCAAGGTCGCGCGGCAAATCGGAGAAGGGGTATTCCCCGTACCGGTCAATATCGATGTAATGATAGTACTGCTCCAGATCGTCCTCATCGCGACGCAAATCTGGAAGGATGGACCACTCGACGATCGAATCGGCATGGGCTGAGAAGAACTCTTGCATGCCCGCGGGCAGTTGCAGGATCGCGTACCGATTGATCTCCTTGTGCGCCCAGAATCCCCAGCCGGCGAGCGGCTCGACAAGACTGAACAGCAGAGTTATGGCAAGTATGGAACTGAGTATCCAGTGGCTTTTGACGATGAGTTACCTCCTATTCCAGTTGAGGGGCATGCTGCAAGTCTGCTGTGAGGGACCCCGACCCGCCCCGATCCCGACGTGCGGCGAAGCCGCCACTTCGTGGTCGGGAGGGCAAGTCGGCCGGCCTCGAACTTTGCGTTGCCGCTTGCGCTCAGCAGGTAGGGACTGTGAAGTCCCTCACAGCCGGAGGACCAGTGGGAGTGAAACCATTACCGGATCTTCTTCTTGTGCCGCATCCTTCTGAGGCGCTTCTTCCGCTTATGGGTGGACATCTTGTGGCGCTTCCGCTTCTTCCCGCTGGGCATACGTCACCTCCTTCCTGGTCACCGTCCTGTGGGCTCTTGGATCGATGCGTGTTGTTCGAGCATCCGTTGAGCCCGTTTTCCAGCTTCAGTGTTCGGGTTGATGTCAACGCATTTCGCGAACCACTCGCTCGCCTTCTGAAGGTTTCCCGAGTTGAGATTGACGATGCCGAGGTTGAGATGACCAAGCTGGTGAAGCGGCTCGAAATCCAAGGCCTTCTCCATCTGAGAGATGGCCGTTCGCACGTCTCCGGTTTCGAAGTAGCAGATGCCCAAATCCACCCGCGCGTTCGCATCCTTCGGAACGAGGGCAAGATACTGTTTATAGTACTCGATCGCTCTTGGCAAGAAACGAGCATCCTGAAGACGGTTTGCCAGTCGTAGAAGCGATTGCGAATCCTGCGGGTTTGCATCAACAATCGTCTGAAGATGTTCAATTTCCTGAAGAATCGAAGTGCCCGCACCCGAGAGACCATCGTGGGTGTGATCTTCTTCTTTTTGATTCGTCACACCGTAGATGGCGAGCCCGACCAGAGAAACGACTACAGCAATTGAGAACAACTTCCACGGCTGCAGAGGATGCCGTTCGAGACGACGTTTTGCCGGCTTCTGTTTCTTTCGTTTCGCCTGTTCCTGTCCTGAAGGTCGAGGACCTTCGGCGCCCGAATCGAGCGGGGCGTCTTTCTTATCCGACGGTGGTACTCTTGAATCCCCGAGTCCTGCGCCGCAATTCTCGCAGAATCGGGATTCTGGAAGGTTCTCAAATCCGCATAGCGGACAGTGCTGAGTGGCAGCAGGAAGCGATTTGATCGCCTGGGCAGATCGTTCGCCTTGCGCCGAAAAATTCGGGGCATCCCGCTCTATCTTGGCCCCGCATACACTGCAAAACTTGTCGCCAATCGATAACTCGCCGTTGCATTCAGAACAACAAATCTTTGGTTTCATTCCTACTGAGACCAGGGTTAGACTTGTCAGCTCAATGAATTGTCAATCCGAAGTGGAAACTTTCTTGAGATTCTCATTGACCAAGTTCTTAAGATCTTTCGAAACCTTGAAAATCGGTACGAAGTGCTCATCCACCTGCACCTGCTGCCCCGTCCGCGGATTTCGCGCGATGCGGCCCTTTCGCTTTTTCACTTTGAAGCTTCCAAATCCGCGTATCTCGATGCTTTTGCCCTCCTTCAAGGCACCGATGACGGTCGTAATGAAGCCGTCCACCACAGCCTCGGTTTCGACTTTAGTTAAGCCAGTTGCGGATGCGATCGTGTCGACGATATCTGCTTTGGTCAATGGAACTCCTCCCCCCGAAGGTCTCTTCGCCCCACCCGCGAAGCCCCGTGAAACGGGGCGAAGCGGGTAGCTTCGCCAAAGGGATTCCCTCGGAAAAGGGATCCCTTCCCCGAAAGGGCCACTTCGTGGCGGGAGATGCCTTCGGTATCTACAATGAGTATTGCGGAATTAGTAAGGTCCAACGTACCGATACTGGAAAACCGATGGGTCGAACATCTCCTGCTCCGTTTGAACGACCACTTCTTTAAGAGACTGGAGGAAAACGTCGAAGATCGAACGCCGCTTCCTTTCCTTCACGATCGCCGGTTTCCCTTTAATACCCGAAAGTTCCGCGGCGATCGCAATCGCATCCTCATACGTTCCCAGCGTATCTACGAGACCGAACTCGAGTGCTCGCCGACCGGTGAAGACGCGACCATCGGCAAACTCAAGCAAGCGGTCGTGATCGATGTTCCGCTCGACCTCGACGACACCGATAAATTGACCATGAACATCGTCCATAAGATTCTGAAAGTATTTCTTTTCCTGTTCATTCATTCGGCGCGCCCAGGACCCGGCATCTTTGAACTTTCCACTCTTGATCGTCGTTTCCGCAATCCCGAGTTTGTCCATCAGTTCATCGTAGTGTAAGAATTGTGAGATGACACCGATGCTGCCGGTGATGGATCCCGGGTTCGCGACTATTCTCGTTGCACCACATGAGACGTAGTAACCACCGCTCGCGCCGAGCGAGCCTATCGACACGACGACCGCCTTGCCGGAGTCTCGGGTCTTCTTGACCTCCTCGTAAATCTCCTGACTGGGAACGACCGCGCCGCCCGGCGATTCGACACGGAAGACGATTCCCTTGACGGACTTGTTCTCGCGATATTTCTTGAACTGCCGTACAACCTCGCGAGAATCGAGAATCAGTCCACGCAGCTCTACGACCGCGACCTTCTCCCCTTTACCAGCGACCTCAAAATCTTGATCGGCAGGCCTAAGAAAGAAAACTATCGCCGTCAATCCGAAGAATATGAAGAGAACGAATAGACCGAAGACCAGCCCGACGACCAGAAGGATCGATTTGTCCTGTTTCGATAGCGCCATGTGTCGTTCAACACTCCATCCAAAGTCTTTACGTTAAGTTATCGGCAAGAAATCAAGCCTCAACGCTTTGGTCGCCATAAGTCATTGATTTTATTGGCAATAATACAAAAATTGAAAGTGAAAGTCAAATGAATTGGTGAAAGCCCACCCAGTCACAGAGTGATGCCTTCCGTAGAAGAGTCAGCTTAACGAAATTCGCGGAGGAAGGACGAAAAGTTGGCAAAAGCAGATCTGCGAACCTCAAAACGTCGAATGCTTGTGTGAACTGGCGGGGGATTTTTTAAACGTAGAATAGTTGCAAACTTTTGACAATCGCGGGAAAATAGCCGCGATAAGGGGTTCAGAATCTTGAGCCCCTACTCAGAACAGAAGGGAGAAAAAAG
>JBHHZW010000137.1:0-6365 GCA_046758305.1 Bacteroidota bacterium
GCTCAAGAATGTCGCCGAGGTACAATTTAAAGGAACGCGACGTGGGTTTTATGAGAACAAGGAGAACCTGGATGTAGCAAAGGGTGATGCCGTGTTCGTGGAGGCGGAAAAAGGGATCGACTTGGGAATCGTCCATCTGACCGGCGAGCTGGTTCATGTGAAGCGACGGGCAAAGGGCATCTTGTACCGACAGGAAAAAAAGCTCCTTCGGAAAGCATCAGCAGCGGAGAGGGGTGTCCTTAATCAGCTCCGCCTGAGGGAGAAAGAGGCTTTTGGAAGGTGTCGAGATCGAATCCTCCAGCACGGATTGCCGATGAGGTTGATCGACGTTGAGTATCAGTTCGACGGAAACCGAGTGACGTTTTACTATACAGCGGATCGCCGGGTGGATTTTCGTGCGCTCGTAAAAGACCTTGCATCGATCTTTCGGACGCGTATCGAGATGCGTCAGATCGGGGTACGTGAAGAAGCCAAGTCGTGTGGGAGGGTGGGGATCTGCGGACGAGAGCTCTGTTGCGCGTCCTGGATCTCCTGCCCGAGGCGGATTACCCTCTGGCATGCGAAGGCGCAAAATCTCTCGACCAATCCTGCAAGGCTTACAGGACAATGCGGGCGACTGAAGTGCTGCCTGGCGTTTGAGATCGACACCTATGTCGATACACTGAAGGAGTTCCCCGCGATTCGCAGTATTGTCCGGACAGACCGGGGAGCCGCTCGAGTAGAAAAGGTAGACATCTACGGACGGATGGTCTGCGTTCACTGTCTCGAGACGGGCTACCACGAGAAGCTTACGCTTGACGAAGTGAATCGATACTTGAGGAGAGCAAGTCTACAGGACAGCTAAGACCCGTGTCGGCGCCGCAGTTTCAACGCATACTTGTCACGGCTGCCTTACCGTACGCGAATGGACACATTCATTTGGGCCATCTGGCAGGGGCATATCTACCTGCTGACATCTACGTACGGTACCAGAGGCTCCAGAAATGCGGTGTGCTATTCATTTGCGGTTCGGATGAGCACGGGGTTCCGATCATGATCACGGCCGACCAGGAAAGGACAACCCCTCAGGCAGTGGTCGACCGATACCACGTGGCCAATCGAGATGCGTTCAATCGATTCGGCATGAGCTTCGATAATTACTCTCGGACGTCCCTCCCGCTGCATCATAGGACAGCAGAGGAATTCTTCTTGAAGCTGTATGAATCCGGCGTGTTGGTTGAAAGGACTGAACTGCAGCTTTACGACGAGAAGGCTCAGATGTTCTTACCCGATCGCTATGTGGAAGGCACATGTCCGGTTTGTAGATACGCCGAAGCGAAGGGCGATCAGTGTGAACAGTGTGGGACGTATCTGACACCGACCGAACTGAAAAGCCCGAAAAGCAAGATCACGGGCGATACGCCCATTGTACGGAAAACGACTCACTGGTACTTCCCCCTTGGGCGATACCAGAAACCCCTTGAGGAGTATATTGCGGAGCGGAGCAAGCGCAGTCGTTGGCGGGAGAACGTTCTCCGCTACTGCGATTCTTGGTTCAAGGAAGGACTCAGGGATCGTGCCGTGACGCGGGACCTAACGTGGGGGGTGTCGGTGCCCATCGACGGCTATGAAAAAAAGGTTCTCTACGTTTGGTTCGATGCTGTGCTCGGTTACATCTCGAGCGCGAAGGAGTGGGCAGTCCAACAGGGTAAGCCGGACCAATGGCGGGACTATTGGTTCGATAAAAGGACGAAATACGTCGCGTTTATTGGGAAAGATAACGTTGTATTCCACTGTATCTTTTTTCCCGCGATGTTGATGTCATGGAACGATGCGAGCGAGGAAAAGTTCATCTATCCAGAGAACGTCCCGGCAAACGAATTTCTGAATTACGAAGGACACAAATTCTCGAAGAGTCGCGGCTGGGGGGTTGACCTGAAAGATTATCTCCAGATTTTTCCGCCGGATCCGCTTCGCTACACATTGGCGGTGAACCTGCCCGAGACACGCGACACGGATTTCTACTGGAAGGATTTCCAAGCCCGAAATAACAACGAACTCGCAGATATCGTTGGCAATTTCATCAATCGGACGCTGACGTTCACTCAGAAGAATTTCAACAACAGGGTCCCTCCGCGTCACCGTCTGGAGAGGCTCGATCGAGAGATGATACGATCGCTCTCTGATGCGTCAGCCCGTGCAGCAGAATGCTTCGACGGATTTCAATTTCGGGACGGTGTTCAGGAGATTATGAATCTGACCAGGGCAGCCAACAAGTATTTCAACGACAGCGAACCCTGGAAATCACTGAAGAAAAACCGAGAGCGCTGTGAAACCACGCTGAACATCTGCGTGCAGACGATTCGCGCTCTTGCGATTCTCCTCCACCCAGTAGTGCCATTCTCTACCGAGAGAGTCTGGAGCATGCTTGCCCTGGACGGTAAGGTGAGCGGCGAAACCTGGGTCAGCGCGGGCGAACTTGCAGTTCCGGAGGGTCATCGGCTCGGAAAAGCGGAGATCCTTTTTGCCAAGATCGATGACCAAACGATGAAAGCGAAGTTGAATCAGTTGCGCACACTGGAGGAAGCTCAAACACAACGACGAGCTAAGCCCATGAAACCTACCATTACGAGCGAATAGTTCAGTAAAGTTGATCTCCGCGTCGCGAAGGTGCTGACGTGTGAGAAGGTCCCGCGATCCGAAAAGCTCCTCAAATTGCTGGTCGACCTTGGGGGAGAACAGCGCGAGGTCGTCGTCGGGATTGCTCAACATTATCAGCCTCAGGAGCTCATCGGCAAGGCGATCGTCGTGGTTGCCGATTTGAAGCCAGTAAGACTGATGGGTCTCAAGTCGCACGGAATGCTCTTGGTGGCGACGGGAAGCGATGGGAAGATCGTGGTGCTTACGGTAGCGGGAGACATTGAGACTGGAAGTATCGTGAAATGAAGCGAGGATACATCGGAGGCCGCACATTCGAACGATCATAAGGAGAAATGCTATGAAGCATGCTGCTGTGTCTGAAGTAGTCGATCATCATCGGTCAGCTCTGGACTTTGCACTCGAGAACTTTGACCGCGCTGCGGATGTGTTGGAGCTAGATCCAGACATTCGTGAAATGATCCGATATCCTGAGCGATGCTTGGTGGTGCACATTCCGATCCGACTCGATAACGGTCACATCAAGCGGTTCGAAGGTTATCGCGTGCAGTGGAACACTGCACGCGGTCCTGCGAAAGGAGGTGTCCGATACCATCCTAATGTCACGCTTGACGAAGTCAGGGCGCTTGCCTGCTGGATGACCTGGAAATGTGCGATCGTCAACATTCCTTATGGCGGGGGGAAGGGAGGCGTTGCCTGCAATCCAAAGGAACTGTCGATGATGGAACTTGAGCATATCACGCGTCGCTATACTAGCTCCATTCTCCCCATCATCGGACCCGAAATTGATATTCCTGCCCCCGATGTCTACACAAATGCCCAAACCATGTCCTGGATGATGGATACCTACAGCATGACCAAGGGGTACCCAGTCCTCGGCGTGGTGACAGGCAAACCGATCGCCCTCGGGGGTTCGCTCGGCCGGAACCAGGCGACCGGTCGAGGAGTTTATTACACAATCCTCAGCACATTCGAGCACCTCAAGAGTCCGATTCGTGGTGCGAGGGTTGCCGTCCAGGGATTCGGAAACGCTGGCTCGGTGGCGGCAAAGCTCCTCAGTCAGGCCGGGGCCAAGGTCATCGCCGTCAGCGATTCGCGCGGTGCCATCCACAACGAGAAAGGGCTCGAAATCGAGAAAGTCTTGGAGCACAAGCAACAGACCGGAAGTGTTGTGAGCTTCCCTGGTTCGGACCAGATACGAGATAAGGAACTCCTAGGACTGGAATGCGACGTGTTGGTCCCCGCAGCGCTGGAAAACTCGATTCACAGAGAGAATGCAGGGAGTGTGAGGGCAAAGGTCGTCGCTGAGGCAGCCAACGGACCTCTGACCCCAGAAGCGGATGCGATCTTGGAGGACAAGGGAGTATTTATCATTCCAGACATCCTGTGCAATGCTGGCGGTGTCACGGTATCGTACTTCGAATGGGTTCAGGACGAGCAGCATATGTTCTGGACTGAGGGAAACGTGTTCGAGAAGCTGGAACACATAATGAAAAACGCTTTTAAGGATGTACTGAACACTCACCTCCGGCGGAATGTGAGTATGCGTGTGGCCGCGAATATGGTTGGAATCAGCCGCGTTGCAGAGGCGACAAAGTGGCGCGGACTATATCCCTGACAGCGATTCGTCGATTGGGCGCTTCTCTCCATTGACAAGTATTCAGGTCGGATGGTTTCGCTCGTTCTTTTCGTCTCCCTGCTTTTTGGCGCTAACTCCTCAGCTGCACAATGGACAGTTTCTCTCTATGTCGGCAAATCTCGCACGTCGCCATCCGACCTTGAAATCGGTCAGCCATCGCTGCTGAACGACCTCACGTTTCACAATCTCTCCTATTCGGACGAATCTTTCAAAACCCCTTTCTATTACGGCGTTCGGGTTGGATATTTCTTTCAGGAGCCGAAATTCATCGGCTTGGAAGTTGAGTTTGTTCTCGTCAAGGTTCTCACCAATCCTGAGGAGATCGTTCACATGACTGGTAAATGGAAGGGACAGCCGGAGGATGAATCGTTCGCTTCGGTGATGTTGTTGAATCGTTTTCCGTGACTCATGGTTTAAACCTGCTGATGGCTAATGCCGCATTCCGACACCATCTGTTTGAAAACTTGGGAAATCATGCGAAACTTTCGATGGTGGGCCGCATTGGTTTCGGACCAATCATTCCCCACACAGAAAGCCGGATCGGGGGAGTCTCGCAAGAACAATATGAGCTAACCGGACGTACACTGCAAGTCGGCGTGAGCAGTGAAGTTCGGTTACTTTCTATCTTCTGCTCGAGTACAAATTCACACTCAGCTTCTTCGACAACGCCTCTGTCGTCAACGGCACGGCGAAGGCGTCTCTTCGAACTCATCACTTCATCTTCGGTATGAGTGTTCATCGGTAGTCTGCTGATATGAAGACTTTGTATCGTCCTCTATTTGTCGTGATTCTTTTTCCACTCTGAGGCAGGGATTTTCCTTCGGATCCTCTCACAACACTGTTTCCAGGCTGGAACCGCGATGGACTTGCCCGGCTTGTCATCGAGCCGCAATCCAACGCATCGGTCTACGATCCTTTTCTTGCAATTCCTCCCTCGTTTTGCTAATTGTCGGCCGGATCATGAGATTAGCACATGCTCACACGATCAACTCCGAAGTGCAAGGGATCTACCAATTCAGCACAACAAATGTCGTCACCTTCGACGCGGCGGGTTTGTTCGATAATATTAACACGATTCGCTACAGCGTTCATATCGACAATGGTGGAGCAGTGTACGCTCAGTGTGAGTTCAGTCTCTTTCGCGATCTCGTCGTCACCGGAGGTTTTCGTTTCGATGCGCGAAAAGTGGATTCGCTCGATACGAATAGTCAGTTGAGCTCGAAACTCGCCTTTACCTACGCGCCGTGGGAGGGAACGAACCTCCGGGGCTCCATCGGCAGGGGATTTCGTAGACCCTCATTGGCCGAAGTGTACATTTCCGCCACTTTCGCAGGCAACATCGGAGTTTCACCAAATCCCGACTTGTGTGCAGAAAAAGCTGGTCATTCGAAATCGGAGTTACACAGGAGATTCGCAGCAATGTCCTTGTTGACGCGGCGTTGTTTCAGTCGGACTTCAAGGATTTAATTGAGGGGAACGTTAACCGATGGTCGCGGACTCTCTCGACATTCGTTTTGAGAACATTACGCGCGCGCATCCAAGGAACGGAGGTATCGATCGAGAGCAACTGGTTTGAAAGACTTCTCCATACGGAGGTCAGTTACACCTACGTCTGGCCGCGCGACTTGATCGAAGATGATTTCCTCCGCTTTCGCTCTCGTCATCTGCTCTACGGTAACTTGCAACTCCGCGGAGGTTTTCTTACGTTTGGTATTGACGGTCGGTACGTCAGCAGGATGGAACGAATCGATGAGTGCCTCGTGCAGCTGGCTCCGATACCGGACGGGCATCGACGCGTGTCGACAAAAGTGGTGGATGTTCGGGTCCTTTTCGACCTCGGTATGTTCGGCGTCCAGCTCCGGATCGGTTTCAACGTAAATAACGTTACACATTACAACTACGTAGAGCTGATCGGCAACATCGCTCCGGCCCGAAATTATGTGCTTACCGTCGAAGCGTCGCTGTAGGAGGAGTCCCTCCACCGAAATCGATTGCGATCAATGTATATAGATTCACACGCACATCTCAATGCACCTGAGTTTCTCGACGATCTTGCAGAGGTGGTCGAGCGGGCTAAGCAGGCGGGGGT
>JBHHZW010000138.1:0-6318 GCA_046758305.1 Bacteroidota bacterium
TCAATTCACCGTGATTGGAATCACTCCCACGCGCATTCGAAACCGTTCGTGTAAGTCCTTCTCTCAGGGATAATTAGTTCAACTTCACCCATTCCTTGTCCTCTTCATCAAGATTCCTCTTCACCGGGCGAAGAAAACGGTTCCGACAGTGCTGAAGGTTGGTGTATTGGCAAGAACATCAACACACAAAACACAATCCCCTGCATTCAACGAATGCGCATCTAAGAAGCGAACGCGCCTTACCTTGAAGAGCCCGTGCGAAGGTAGTACCCCGTGACGTATTCTCCCACCATCCGGTCTGAAGAATACTGCGGTATCAGTGTCTGCATCGCGTGACGAATCCGAGCGATCCACCGACGGGGTATGCCATGCTCATCGCGATTATAGAATTCCGGGACGATTTGGGTCTCAAGAGTATGGTACAGGGATTCCGCGTCAGCGCGGTCCTGCTCGTCCCAGTTCAGGTAGTCCTGCTCCAACCCGATCGCCCAGCCATTCCCACCGTCATAGCCTTCGCGCCACCAGCCATCCAGCGTGCTTAAGTGCAGTCCTCCGTGGATAGCGACTTTCATTCCGCTCGTGCCGCTCGCTTCGAGCGGTCGGCGCGGAGTATTCAACCAGATATCAGACCCAGAAACCATGAAGCGCGCGACGTTTGTGTCGTAGTTCTCGAGAAACACAACTCTGCCGAACAACTGAGGATTGCGACTGATCTCGACAATGTGCTGGATGAACTTCTTTCCCTCGTCATCCCGCGGGTGCGCCTTGCCGGCGAAGACGAGCTGGATGGGGTATCGCACGTTCGTGATGAGCGCGACAGCGCGGTCCCAGTCGTGGAAGAAGAGAGGCCCACGCTTATACGTGGCGAAGCGGCGGCCAAATCCAATCGTCAGGACGTCGGGCGAGAGGACCGTCTCGAAAACGCTGGTCCCGTCACCGCCCACCCGCATGTGCTGCTCTCGCAGTCGTTTTCGCGCGAACTCCACCAGCTCACGGCGCAGCGTGTACCGAAGGGCCCAAAGTTCTTCGTCTGACGTGAAATTCGGGTCCTGAAGTTTTTCCCAAAACTTCGGCCCCATCAGACGGTCAGTCCAGTCGAAGCCAAGACGCTTATTCCAGAACTCATGCGCACGGAGCGTTCCCCATCCGGGCGTATGCACGCCGTTGGTAACGGATCCGATCGCGACCTTCTCAACCGGCACGTTCGGGTACAGGTCTTTCCACATCTCCCGACTGACCTTTCCGTGCAGCTCGCTGACGGCATTTGACACTCGACTCATCTTGAGCGCGAGAACCGTCATGCAGAATGGTTCGTTGGAGTTGTCGGGTCGAACGCGACCGAACCCCATGAGCTGTTCGAACGGGATGTTTAAAAACTGGCAGAACCTACCCAGCTGAAACTGCATGAGTCCTTGCTCGAACCGATCGTGCCCAGCGGGAACCGGCGTATGCGTTGTGAAGATACAGCGCTCTCGAACATCTTGCATCACGTCAGTAAGTGAACGCCCGGCTGCCAGTTGCTCACGCACGAGTTCGAGAGTGAGAAACGCCGAGTGGCCCTCGTTCATGTGAAACAGACCGGGCTTGATCCCAAGGGCTCTCAACATACGGACACCGCCGATGCCCAGCACGATTTCCTGAGCGATCCGCGTGGAGATGTCGCCGCCGTAGACGCGCGCGGTCAGATCTCGGAAATGTTCCTCGTTGTCCGGATGATTGCTGTCAAGCAAGTAGATGCTGGCGCGACCCACGGTAACGTGCCAGGCACGCACCTTCACGATGCTGTACCCGATCTCCACGGCTGTTTCCACCGGCTTCCCTGCCTCGTCAGTCACCAGCCGAAACGGAAGATTGTCCGGTTCGAACGGAGAGTAGACCTCTTCTTGCCAACCATTCGCTGAGATGCGTTGCTGAAAGTAACCCTGGCGGTAGAACAAACTGATTCCGACAAAGCCTATCCCGAGATCACTTGCAGATTTCGCGAAATCACCAGCCAGCACGCCTAAGCCGCCAGAGTAAATCGGAAGGCTCTCGTGAAGACCAAACTCCGTGCTGAAGTAGGCGATGGGGTGAGTTGCTAATTCGGGTGCTTGCGCTGTGCACCAAGTTTCCGGCTGCTCCATGTAGGCCAGAAATTCCTCTAACACCGAACGCACACGCGCGGCGAAATCCGCATCTCCTAAGCGCGCACGGAGCTCCTGGTCGCTGACGCGCCGCAGGACCGCCACCGCGCTATGATTGGACTGTTCCCACCAGTACGGAGAAAGTGTCTCGAAGATCGCGCCCGCTTCAGGATTCCAAGTCCACCAGAGGTTGTAGGCCAACCGCTTGATGGCAGCCACCATGAAGTCGCGCTCTGCGTGTGAGTCAGGAGGATGGGGTAGCTTCACAACAGCTGATGGAGAATTGTCCCGAGGATCTGAACGAGCCAACTAGTACAAACTTTTCCTCACAAAGTCCAGCACAGAGTTTGTGCAGGGAAGAGAGGGCAACGAAGAGCAGTTACTCATGCTTTGAGCCTCCCTTCACTGGCCGTGAGGAAAAGCCCAAATATCCGTCAACCCACATTCCTTCAAGAGTTCACAGTACGTTGAGATGCTCGCCTCTCCGTCGGCAAGCGCTTCGTACAGTATGGTTTCGAACGTACTGGTTGCGGACGCGGTGGTAGGGGTTGAGGCTTTGACGGTTTCCGTGCGTTCACAAGCTTGACTTGCTGCTGCATGAGGATCTCGATGCGGTCGGCGTAAGATTGGGCAAATTACTCCAACCGGGCAGCAGGTCACCGTAAAAGTATCCATTAGCATTTACGAAAACAACTTGCCAATGAAGAAATTGAAGCAAACACATTACAATACGTACACGCGAGCCCTCCTTCCGATACGACTCACCAACCGAACCTCGGCTACCATCGATCTCACAACACTTCGAATCAGCCAAAGGATGCTTTATCCGTTCTCACACTGTTCCTACATCCGATTGGCTGATGCTCGGACTCGAGGACTCCGACTCGCCAATTTGCTCGAGACTCAGAGACTATCTGATCGTTTCCCTTGAGATCGTGCTTTCGTCTATCGAGTGGTTTTGATCAAAAGAAGAAGGAAAGTCGAGGTACTCGAGATGACCTGTATCGGCTAGCGTTGGTTTTGGGAGCAGACTTGACCGAGAGGTTGCCAATCTGGATGGATTTCAGAAGCGACGCTCGTTCGGAGACAGACAATGGAAACTCTTGTAAGACACAGTGATACCGGAGGGTCTACATCAGCACGTGCGGGCGTGCGTGGACTTCCCGAAGGACAATTTCATGACCTGCAGCCTTTCCAAAGGTTTGCCGCGATTATTCTTCATCGATCACCCAAGGCTCCAGGAGATTTTCGTCGATTCCGTCTACGAACCGTGAAGGTTTGGATAAGATCATGCCCGATTCTCGGTCGTAGATGTTGATCGGATACGCGACGAAGAGGTTTTCCTTCGCACGCGTACACGCCACATACATGAGGCGACGTTCCTCTTCCATTTCGTCCTCATCATAAGCGGCACGTGAGTTGGGAAATCGACCATCAAGAGCGTAGATGATGAAGACACTGTGCCACTCCAAACCTTTTGCGCTGTGGATCGTCGAGAGCACCAGACACTCCTCATCTTTACCGGGAGGCACGATGTCCAAGACACTCTCATTCGGCGGCTCGAGGACGAGATCCGTCAAGAAACTCGACACCGCCCGGTACCGCTCGGAAATTTGTTCGAACATCTCGAGGTCCTTCACGCGCTTGTTCCAGTCGTCATAGCGCGAACGGAAGATCGGCTCGTAATACTGCACGATCTGCACTACTTTTTCCGGAGGCGGGATCGATTCGGGGACTAGCTTTGAGAGAACAGTGAACAATTGCTGCACGTTTTCAGGGTACGCATGGTACTCCAACCAGAATTCTTGGAGCGCAGTGTCTCGGTCGGCTCCCACTCGTCGTTTCAGAATATCTTCGATCACCTTCTCCGCCGTCCGCGGTCCGACCCCTTCGATCAGAAGGAGAATTCGATTCCACGCTACGACGTCCCGTGGATTGTCCAGAACTCGCAGGTAGGCGATCACGTCCTTGATATGGGCTGTTTCGATAAACTTAAACCCACCGAATTTGAGGAACGGGACGGCCGCTTTCGCGAGCTCAATCTCGAGGTCGAATGAAAGATAAGACGACCGGAACAGCACCGCGATATCCTTCAGCGGCACGCCCTGTTCCCGCAGTTCCAGCACTTTCTGCACAACGAACTTCGACTGCAGATTCTCGTCGCCCGCAATGACGAGCTGAGGAGGCGTACCTCCCGGCTTCTTCGTGTACAGAACCTTTGTGTACTTGTGGCGCTTCATCATTCGAAGGTGGAACTTGGTGACGGCTCCCGAGGCGACGGTTTCGCCCGGTAGAGCTGGAACGATTGAATTGTGCCGTACGCGATCGCTACTGAGCAGAGAAACAGGCCGGTGTAGAACAGGCCGTTCGCAATCGAGTCGGTAGAATCGAGCACGTTGAGTTGACCGAGTAGATAATTCCAGTCGTGCGTGGCAGAGGGCGAAATCAGCCGCAGTTTCATCCTCGTGGCATCTCGCGCATAGATGCTGACATTCACAAAATTCTCTCCGAGCCAAAAGAGTGCAAACGGCGCGACAAGAATCGACCTTCGAAAAAGGACTACCCCTGACATCAGAGGAAGAAGAAGCTGCATGATGGTTCCACCTAGAATATTCACGAACCGTCCGAAGAAACCAAAAACAAAATGTCCCGCCTCATGAATAAAGAGGTCTACCCAGGAAATTGCCGCCAGCAGGAACGGCATCGGTGCGTTCGGCCGCATGGGATCGTTTCGGTCCGTCAACGCGAGAAAGAGATACACGCAGACGGCTAGAAGAATGAGTCGAACGCCCAATGTGCCGCGTTTCATCGTCGTCTGAAAACGGTTCTCACGTAGCTGGAGAGCTTTCGCACGAACTTGTGGTGACCCCGCACGAAGTGCTCGATCTCGCGCTCCACTTCCTGGACGGATGGGATATCCGTGATTTTTACCCAGCGTCCCTCGCCGAGGTAGCGCACATAGTCCCGCGATTCGAGAAACTCACACAGTCCGCGTATCGACTCGGGATAATAGTCACTGTTCACGAATACGTGACCGTTCTCGTGATCGTTAAATTCGATGAGGAACTCGTGGATCATCAACCTTCCCACCTCGACCAGTACACGCCCGGCAACGGACCACTACTCCCTGGACCGTTTGAGGATTTCGTTGGCTACGTTCAAGATCGCCTGCGTGCTGCGGTAGTTCTCTTCCAGCTTTACGATCTTGCAGTCGGGAAACTCTTCTGGAAACTCCAGGATGTTTCGAATCGTCGCTCCGCGGAACGAGTAGATTGCCTGCGAATCGTCTCCCACGACCATGATGTTGCTGTGCTTGTAACAGAGCAGACCTACGATTTCGGCCTGAATGCGGTTGGTGTCCTGGTATTCATCCACCATGACGTATTTGTAGCGGTCGGAAAGTGCAGCCCGGACCGACTCGTGGTCCTTCATCAATCGTACGAGGTTGATCAGCAGGTCATCGTAGTCCATCAAGTTGTGCTGCTTCTTGTACTCAACGTAGAGCGCATGGACGGTGCGAATATCCTTTTCGACTTCGAGGTAATGCGGGTAATCTTCGCTCAGAAGCTTGTTCAGGGGCGTTATCGTGTTAATGGAGCGGCTATACAGGTCGTAGAGTGTGTCCTTCCTCGGGAATCGCCGTTCACGCGCATCGAGCTTCAATCTTGTCCGGATGAGGTTGATCACGTCCTCCGCATCTCCCTGGTCGAGGATCGTAAATGTCGTTTCGTAGCCGATGAGGGGCGCGTGTCGCCGCAGAACGCTGTTCGCAAAGGAATGGAACGTCCCGCCGGCGACGTTCTCGCAGCGAGTGTCGAGAAGAATCGCGGCGCGTCGGAGCATTTCTTGCGAAGCTTTGCGCGTAAAAGTCAGCAGCAGAATGTTTTCCGGCTTCACGCCGAGCTCGACCAGATAGGCAACGCGGTAGACGATCGTCCGAGTTTTTCCCGTCCCAGCCCCGGCAATGATGAGATGCGGACCGTTCACCGACGTCACTGCTTCGAACTGCGCCGCATTCAACTGGTTCTTGTAGTCGATGAGAAACTTCTGCGGATAGGCGAGACGCAGACCCTCACCGAACACCGATTTTTTCAGCGTGTATTTTTTCATCGGACGAAAGACCAGCCTTGGTTGAAAGGGAGTCCATCGGAGCCTTCGGCACAGACCAGTAACCTCCAGCCTGAAATCCCAGGTC
>JBHHZW010000139.1:0-6318 GCA_046758305.1 Bacteroidota bacterium
CAGACGTCCCTGGATGCTTCGTGTGGCCAATAGATTCGAAAACCTCCGTTCTGGTCGCAACACTTCTGTGGTTGAAAAATCGATTCGAGAGGATTCCATCGTATGAAACAGACTGTGTCACGTTTCTCTTTTTGTCTTCGCGTCGGATCGGCAGTGCTGTGGATCTTTCTCATTAGCCTCGGTTTTTCTCAGCAAGAGCAGAAGGATTTCACCGTCGAAGAGATCTACGGTAGCGATAAGTTTGCCGGTGACTCGCTGCGGTCCATACAGTGGCTTCCGGATAGCAAACAGTTTTCCTACATGGAGCGCGACTCCATGACGGGAGTTGACAATATCTGGGTTTATGAGGTTGCAACGGGGAGGCGGACACTGCTAGTTGATGCATCGAAGCTCGTGCTTCGAGAACGAGACCAGCCGTTCCCGATTTCACACTACCTGTGGTCACCGGATGGCGACAAGATCCTTTTCGCCGACAAGCTCCGTGCACGTGCGGTAAAAACAGGCGGGAATTTCCTCCTCTATGACATCCGCACCCAGAAATTCCAGAAACTCACGGACACCAACGAGCCTCAAGTCAATGTGCAGTTTTCGCCTGATGGAAAGATGATCGGATTTGTGCGTTCGAACAACATCTACGTCATGGACTTAACGTCGGGAACTGAAACGCAGCTCACCTTTGACGGTGCGGAACATGTTCTCAACGGCCATTTCGACTGGGTCTACGAAGAAGAATTCAAGATCATCGTCGGCTGGAAATGGTCGCCGGACAGCAAGCGGATAGCCTACTGGCAGCTCGACGAGAACCGAGTACCGGAATTTCCAATCATGAATTTCGAGCCGCTTCACCCGCAGGTCACCACCATGCGCTATCCGAAAGCAGGAGACCCCAATTCCATAGTCCGCATCGGCATCGTCTCTTTGGAGACGAAACAGACGACGTGGGCAGACATCGGGTCCGAGGACGACATCTATATCCCCCGCATAAAATGGACCCGCAATCCGAACGTGCTCTCCATCCAGCGGATGAACCGTGCGCAGAATAAGCTTGAGCTGTTGCTTGCAGATGCCACGACGGGGAAGACGAGAGTGATCTTGACCGAAGAAGAAGACACCTGGGTCGATGTGCGCGATCACCTCACATTTCTCGAACAAGATCAATTCCTGTGGTCATCAGAGCGCGACGGGTTCCTACACTTCTACCTTTATGCCATGGACGGATCTCTCATCCGTCAGGTAACAAGGGGTCCATGGGAAGTCGATAAGCTCTGTGCAGTCGACGAAAACCATCGCGCGATCTACTTCACTTCGACTGAACAATCTCCCCTCGAGCGTCATGTGAACCGGATTACGCTGGAAGGTACGCATATGCAGCGGCTTTCTGAAGAGGAGGGCTGGCACAAAGCGAAGTTTTCGCCCGATGTGTCGAAGTACATCCACACATACTCCAGCAGCAGCATACCTCCAAGAGTAAGCTTGAGAAACAACGACGGTAGGCTTGTTCGCTCGATAGAGGACAACCCGATGCATATTCTCAACGAATATCGGATGAGCAAGATGGAGTTTTTCGCGTTTACGACATCGGATGGAATAATCTTGAATGGCTGGATGATCAAGCCACCGGGGTTTTCATCCAACGGTGGCGAACCAACGAAGAAGTATCCCGCCCTCCTCTACGTCTATGCAGGACCCGGTTCGCAAACCGTCAAGAATTCTTGGGACGGGAACCGCTATCTCTGGCATCAGTTAATGGCGCAAAAGGGATACATCGTTGTCAGTGTGGATAATCGCGGCACCGGTGCAAGAGGGAAAGCTTTCAAGAGTATCACGTATAAGAACCTTGGGAAGTGGGAGTCGAACGATCAAATCGAGGCCGCTAAGTTTCTAGGAAGTCTGCCCTACGTCGATCCGTCCCGGATTGGAATCTGGGGAACGAGCTACGGTGGCTATCTGGCGAGTCTAGCGACGTTCGTGGGCTCTGACGTATTCAAGACCGCAGTTGCTGTTGCTCCTGTGACGGACTGGAGATTTTATGATACCATCTACACTGAGCGGTACATGCTGCGTCCCGAGAAGAACCCCGAAGGATACGCCGAAAGTGCTCCTCTGATGCATGCGGAGAAATTACACGGCAGTTACCTGCTGATTCACGGGACTGCCGACGATAATGTCCATTGGCAAAATTCTGTGATGCTTGCGGATCAACTGCGGAAGCATGGAAAGCAGTTCGAGACGATGTTCTACCATGGCGAAGATCACAGACTCCGAGGTCCGAACACGAGGGTCCATCTGTTTACCCTTATAACGAATTTCATACTCGAGTATTTGTAACTGACCCTCGATTCATGAGGTCGCCTTTAGAGGGAATTTTGGTGGAAGGATTCATGAAATACTTCGTGCCACAGGTGCAAAAGTACCGGCTGGAAATGAACGAGAAGATTCTCAACTGTGGATTTAAGGCTTATCAAAAAGTTCTCGCCCTCGACACGAAAGCGTACGTCGACGGGGCGCTCCCAGCAAAGATGGAGGAACCCATGGGTTTGGTCGGTTCAGCGGTACTGCGGTGCAACGATTGTATCTTCTATCATCTCGACCGTTGCGTAACGCTTGGCTGCACGCGGCAGGAGCTGTAGGAGGCGTTGAACGTTGGCCTCATCATGGGAGGGTCCATCGTGAGCCCACACCTGCGGTACGCATTCGAAGTTCTGGATGAGCTCTTGCCCGAAGGGACTAAAGCACACTCGTGAACTCATCACGATGTACGCGGAGATGGGGAAATTCACGCTGCAGGCGTCGACCCGAAACCTTTTCGCTGTATCACTCCCCAACCTCGTTTTCCTCGGGCATAGTCAATGTAGGCTTTGAGGCGCCAGTAGAGGGTGAGCTGACGGTAGCCGAGGTTTTCGATCAACGCGAACAATACGAGCTTCACTAGGTCGAGAGGACGGGGATATCGTTGAAAGGAAATTTCCTCTAAGAGCACGGCTCCCACTGAGAACAGCATGCCGTAGATGATTGCGACGACAAAGAACATGATAAAAAGCTGGAGATTCACGATCCCCAAAAAGAATGCTGTGATGACGACGAGGTAACCCGACGATTCGATCACCGGGCCGAGAAGCTCGAAGAGCAGATAGTAGGGAAAGGCAAGAAGACCGACGGCCCCGTACTGCTTGTTCGCGAACAGGACGCGATGAATGAGGGTGGTCTCGAGCAATCCGCGATGCCAGCGATTCCTCTGCCGGCCGAGTGTCCGAAATGTTTCCGGGGCTTCCGTCCAGCACACGGGGTCAGGGATGAACGTTATTCTGTACGGTTCTTTGCGCTCCATCATTCTTCGATGAAGCCGAACCACTAGCTCCATATCCTCGCCCACCGTGTCTGTCCTAAAGCCACCGATCTCTACTACCTGCTCTTTCTTGAACACGCCGAAAGCACCGGAGATGATGAGGAGACTGTTGATGGTGCTCCATCCCAGGCGTCCGATGAGAAATGCTCGAAGATACTCCACCACCTGGAAAACCGGCACCCACTTTTTCGGAGTTCGGACGTCGATGACGCGGCCTCGGTGAATCGTGCATCCGTTGGCGATTCTGACGATGCCTCCGATTGCGAGGATCGAACTATCTTCGAGGGTGGGCTTTACGATCTTGAGAAGCGCATCGGGTTCGAGGATTGAATCGGCGTCGATTGCGCAGCAGAGAGGGTATCGCGCCGCGTTTACCCCTGCGTTGAGCGCATCGGCCTTTCCTCCGTTTTCCTTATCGATCACGACGATGTTCTTGTACTCCGGGCGGCACGACACATAGACACCGCGCACTGCTTGGCATGGGATGCTCGGGCGGAAAATCCGCCGCGATCTTCTCAGATCGAATTCCCGCACTAGCGCCTCCAGTGTGTTGTCTTTAGAGCCATCGTTCACGACAACGATTTCGAACGCCGGGTAGTGGATTTTCAGGAATGAGTGAACAGATTCGACGATCGACTTTTCTTCGTTAAATGCAGGGACAAGAACGGAAACCGGTGTTGTCTGTTGCGAGTGGATCAGAATTTCGAAATCCGTGTACCGAAGTCGACGGATGTAACGGACGACCTCGCGGTAGGCGGCGATAAGGAGAATGAAGTAGATGACGCTGAGCAGAACAAAGTACAGGAGGACCATCGCACTCAAAATGTAGACAAGCGCATTGATGGCTTGTTCAAGCGATTGCATGTTCATCGAAGTAGCCTAGTTCATCCAAAAACTCTTCAGCAATCTGTTTAACCTCTGAGTCTTCGCGCTCCAACGCCTCGATGAGCGCCTGTCGTCCGGGTTCCGCGCACACACTCAATGCAAGTCCCGCAGAATAACGAACTTCGTACACATCGTCATGAAGAGTCTTTCGGAGCGCTGGGGCAGATGACGGTGAAGCCAGATGTTTCAGCCCGGTGACCGCTCCCAGCCGAATGATCGGGTCAGGATCCTTCAGGGCCCTCACGAGATGCCGTTCACCTCGCGCATCACCCATTTTCCCGAGCGCTGCAAGGGCCAAGGCGCGGATTTCTGGATCCTGCGGAAGCGTAAAGGCCTCGAGTTGTTCGTAGGCCCGCAAGTCTTTAATCTCCCCCAGGAGGCCGATCAGAAGCAACTGGACGGACCGTTCTCGCGTCGCAAGTCCGCTCAGCATGTGCGGAACCGCCTTGCTTTGCAGCCGAAGGATGTTTCCCGAAAGGCGGATGACCATCCACTGGGAAAGGTCTTTGAGGATTGGCAGCAGAGGTGGGAGGGCATCCTCCTGAAAGAGGTCGAACAATGCTTGGATAGCTTCGGCCCGAACATCGGGATGAGGATCCTCCGTGGCCTGCAGGAGGGGCCTCATCGCGACTCTTGCCTCCATAAAGGCGAGATTGCGCGCCGCCTCGGCGCGCATCCACCAGTGTCTGCTCTTCAGCCTTTCGATTTCCTTCGCCACGTAGCGTAGCTCGTGGAACAGCAGGATCAGACGTGCGCGTGCTTCTCCGAGGAGCTGCCTGCTGAACTCGAGAAGGATCAATTTGACCAACCGATAATGCCGTTTGCGCGGACTGGTCCGACCGGAAAACAGGGACACTCGGATAGGATCGATAAGCCCTTGGAGATTTTGAGGAGCACGGGGAACATCGTCCACGGGAATTTCATAAGGAACGTTACAGAAAAGGTAATCCAAAATCAGGTTTCGGTACAGTTTCTCGAGCGATTCTTCTCGTTTCCAGACATTCTCTTGGTAGATCTTCCGAAGAACGAGTCCGATAGTAAGAACGATGACGATAAAAGCTACCGCAAGTGTGAGGATGAGAAAGAGGATGAGCTGCGTGGTGGTGAGGCTGTCAATATAAGGGATGAAGGAGAAACACATGGGATTCAAATGGCAAAACCATCTGCTAAAGGTGCCGAAGGCATCCACGAAGTGGTCACTTCGTGACACTTCATGAGTGGATCCCTTTGGGAGAAGTGGCCCTTCGGGGAAGGGACGGACCGCGCTCCTTCCCTTCTTCACCAGCGGTACCGAACACCGAGCCCGAAAGCATGCTCAGTGAACAATCCGCGTCGGATAACGTACTGGTAATCGAGTAGGAACGTGAGCTCACCCCTTGCGAAATAGTCGATATGGAAGAGGTAGCTTCGCGAGCTGAGGTTTCGCAAGTTTTCAAGGCTCACGCCTCGGACCACTTCGTTCCCTTCCGCGAAGCCGACCCATCCCGATACGACGCTGCTGAACCTATACGTGAACCGTCCGAAGACCGCATCCGTGCGAGCTGCATCCTCGCTGAACGCTCCGTACACACGGAGCATCGCCCACGCATCGCCTGGAAAATAGTAAGTCAAGCCTGGAGAAACAATGTTTACCGCGGCCTTATCGAAATCCATCAGGCGATATGCCAGGAAGAGCTCCGTTCGAGGCATTGCACTTTGCGAAAATTCCGACATGAAGTCAAGCCGTGGTATCACGTCCGCGCCGGGAGCCACATTCACACTCGCAGAAAAGACGGATTTAGTAGCGAGCCGAATCGTCACCCCGGTCCCAAGAAAACCATCCTCAAACGGGAGGTTTCCGAACCTCTTTCGGACGAAACCAAGCGTTCCGTTCAGCCTGATCGACCTGTTAAGTTGTCGCTGATACTGAGCCGTCAGAGCATAATGTGGAGTCCGCTCGTCTTGGCTGAACTGTTCGAAGAATCCGTAGAGGCCGATCTGGTTCGTGCTCATCAGGACTCGACTTCGTCTCAGTTGATCGAGAGCTCGAGCGTGGCTTGGAACAAGACTGATGACCATCTTATACTGTTCGTGCGCTCGTTTCCATT
>JBHHZW010000140.1:0-6283 GCA_046758305.1 Bacteroidota bacterium
ACACCTTCACGAGAACTCCCCCTTCCTCGTTCCACCTCGAAAGGGTAGTATCGCTCACGAGGGGGACAAAGAAATGTGAACTCCCCTTATCGTAGGGATGAGACGGAATGCCTTCAGACTCGAGGACCTCGCGCACGAGACTGACTTCCATGCTATCGTTCGAGTCGAAAACCTCTGCCCACTCTTCGACGATTTCGACGGGTAGATGCTGTTCACATCGAATCCGCCTGTTCCGCTCAGATGCACAGTCTTTGCAAAGCTCTTTCTGACATAGGACACAAATGCCGATCGACGCTCGATCGCGATGATTCTGGCAAGGCGTGACAAAGTTGATATTCTTCAGGGATCCACAGTGAAGACAGAATTGATCCTGAGCCGAAACTTCAGCCCTGCAGTTCGGACAGGTGTCGTCCTCCTCCACGAAACGTGGAGCCTGCTCCTGGAGCTGGACGCCACACAGCTTGCAGACAATCGCACCTTCACGGTATTCGGTGTTGCAGATCGGGCAAATAGGCATCGTTTCCAGACCTACTTTTTCTTTTCCGAGATCACCTTCGCCTGCGTGTACAGTAGGAGATAATCCCGCCCTCCCGCTTTGGAGTCCGTTCCGGACATGTTGAAACCACCGAAGGGATGTCCTCCAACGAGTGCGCCAGTGCACTTCCTATTAATATACAAATTGCCGATGTGGAATGTTCGCTTTGCTTGTTCGATCTTCTTGCGGTTTCTCGTGTACACAGCGCCTGTCAACCCAAACACCGTGTTGTTGGCGATCTCAAGCGCATCGTCGAAATCTTTCGCCTTGATCACGGCAAGAACGGGTCCGAAAATTTCCTCCTGTGCAATCGTCGCCAGCGGGTCTACGTCGGCAATCACGGTCGGACGGAGAAAAAAGCCTTTGCCAGGTGCGTTGCCGCCTCCCGCCGCGATTCTACCTCCCTCCGTCTCGCCGATATGAATATATCGGCAAATTTTTTCCTCCGCTCCTTTGTTAATCACTGGCCCCATGAAGTTGCTCAAATCCTTAGCAGGACCAACGGTGATCGATTCCGCGCGCTTCGAGAGAAGGTCGACGGCTTTATCGTATACCTTCTCGACCACGATCGCGCGAGAGCAAGCGGAGCATTTCTGACCCTGGAATCCGAATGCGGAGACCGTCACGGCTCCAACCGCCTCATCCAGGTTCGTACGGTCATCTATGATGATAGAATCCTTTCCTCCCATTTCGGCAATTACACGCTTGAGCCAGATCTGTCCTGGTTGGACCTTGGCCGCCAACTCGTAGATCTGAGTGCCCACCTCCTTCGACCCCGTGAATGAGATGAATCGCGTTTTCGGATGGGAAGCCAGTGTATCGCCGACCGTCCCGCCCGGACCGGTAACGAAACTCACAACGCCATCTGGCAGTCCGATCTCGTCCAGAATTTCCATGAACTTGTAACCGATCAACGGAGAATCACTGGAGGGCTTCAAGACCACGGTGTTTCCCGCAACAAATGACGCGGTTGTCATGCCCGTGAGTATCGCCAACGGGAAGTTCCAAGGTGAGATGACCACGCCCGGGCCGAGCGGGATGTACCACAGCTCATTTCGCTCTGTCGGGATCTTTGTAAGCGGTTGGTCATCAGCAAGCCGCAGCATCTCCCTTCCATAAAATTCACAAAAGTCGATCGCCTCTGCCACGTCGGCATCAGCCTCCGTCCAGGTCTTGCCCACCTCCAGGATTTCAGCGGCATTCAGCTCAAACCGCCGTCGCCGCATCGCCTTTGCTGCTTTGAAAAGGAACCCCACACGCTTCCTCGGGGGCACGCGTTTCCACTCGTCGAACTTACCAGAGGCTCCCTCGATCGCCCTGTTGGCCTCCTCAGAGCCTGCTTTTTGAAATACCCCGACCACCTGGTCTGGGTCGGAGGGGTTATACGAGTTGAACTTCGTGGCAGTGTGAACTCCATCACCGCCGATGATGATGTCGTACTCCGTGTTGAATTGAGATTCGAGTACCTCGATGGCCTTCAGTTGTTTTTCCCGATTCTCCTTCTTGCTAAAATCAGTGTAGGGTTCGTTCTTGAATTTGGGAATGCGCATAAGAGCCTCCAGTGCCACACGGTCCAAATAAGTTCTCGGTTGGGCGTCCTACGTTGAGATAGCAGCAGGCTTGTGCGATCCTCGAAGACGTTCAAAAACTACCATGATTTCGACACAAAATCAAGACGCAGGGCAACGTACAGAGGACGGCATCACGTGAGCAGGACGGAAGAAATCCTCAGTCCGCTTTCAACGCGCGAATGACGGCTTCATGAAGTGCTGGTCGTACCTGGAATATTTTCCGATTGTCGCGAGTCGGGTACACACGATTCGTTAGAAAAATCACAAAGAGATTCTGCTTCGGGTCAGCCCAAATCGATGTTCCAGTAAATCCAGTGTGTCCAAAGGATGCGTCGGAAAACAACGTTCCGGCTGAGGAGTATCCTTCCTTCGATTTGCGGTCCCATCCCAGTGCCCGTGGACTTCCCTTCTGAGGCGAGGTGAACATCTTCACCGTCGACTCGTTGAGATACCGCCGCCCTCCGTACGTTCCTCCGTTGAGAATCATTTGCATCAGAATGGCCAAGTCTCCCGCCGTGGAGAAGAGACCAGCATGTCCAGAGATGCCCCCGAGTGCCGCAGCGTTCTCGTCGTGCACTTCCCCGCGAACTAACATTTTCCGCCAGAGCGTGTCGATTTCAGTCGGAGCAATCCGGTCGATCAATTCTGCAGGTGGGTTGTACATCGTATTCCACATGCCGAGCGGTTGAAAGAACTGCTCGCTCGCGTACCTGTAGAGGGACTGTCCAGTGACTCTTTCGATCACCTTCCCAAGAGCGATCATCCCGAGGTCGCTGGAACGAGTCGGGTCCCACTGCTGAAACTCGAGCGGAGCTGCATAGATGGAATCGAGCACCTGCTGAGCGGTTCTACACGTCAGAAAATATCGTCGGTACGCGGGCAATCCGCTGTTGTGGAGCAAGAGCTGCCGGACCGTCACGTGCTGTTTTCCGTTCTGCGCAAATTCGGGAATGTAGCGCGCGACCGGCGAATCGAGGTGAACTTTTCCTTCATCGACAAGCTTCATGATACTGTTCGTCGTGACGATGACTTTCGTAAGTGAACCAAGGTCGTACAGGGTGGAGCGGTCCACAAGTCTCGCATACGGTAAGTAATCATACGTCCCGTATGCTTTGTGATGGGCTATAATGCCATCTTTCGAAACGAGAACGACGGCGCTCGGAAATGCTGAATCCCGTATCGCCTCCTTGATGAGCACGTCGACGGCCGCCAAGCGTCTCCGGTCAAAACCGACACGCTCAGGGTCATTCTCACGGAGTGCGACTTTCGGTAGCTCCCAACCGCTCCCGGATTGAGCAGAGCCCAAGATCGTGATCGGAAGTTTTCCAGTCACGGGAATTTCTCCAAAGAGGGCTTCAACCGCTGCTTCGACAGAAGCCTCGTTGTCGGAGTAGGCGCAGACCCACGCACGGGCATTTGGTACATCGGCCAGAACGTACGGGTTCCCGAGGGAAACGAGCACGACGGGCTTTCCATCGGCCGTGAGTTCCTGGAGGAATGTGCGAAGCGAATCCGGAAGTCCAATCTTGCCGGTTCCGGTTCTCATCTTCACGAACGTCGGACAGAGCACAAGATCAGCGAACTTCGCCGCGGCCAGAATTGAGTTGAACTCGCTTCGATTGCTTCTTGAATCCACGCGGTAGAGGTCCACGAGTGCTGCTCTGCGGCGGAGCTGGGTCATGAAGTAATCGCCGACGCGTTCATTCGAATATGGATACTCCGCGCGATGGGCTTCTGTCCGGTAGCCTTCAATGTCAGAAATGACGACACTGGCGATACTGAGCCGACTGTACTGCTGAAGTGGCAGAATCGCTTCTTCATTCTTCACGACCGTAATCGACCGCCGTGCAATGTCTTTCGCCAGCGATCGGTTTGCGCGGGATCCGACCACAGTGGCGATCCGACGCACATCGATCTCTCGGCCGTCCGGTAATCCAAGCCAAGCTTTTACTTTGAGTATTTTCTTCACAGAGGCATTGATGCGTTGCTCAGGAATTTCGTCTCGCCGTACGGCATCTGCGATCGCCCGGATCGAATGCTCCTCATCCACTGGAAGCAACAACATGTCTGAACCCGCCTTCACCGCACGCACCGCGATCTCCGCGACGGAGAATCGTTCCAGCACCGCTCCCATCCTGAGAGCATCTGTAACGATCAACCCTTTGAACCCTAAGTCGTTCCCGAGAAGTTCTTCAACCACGACACTGGAAAGAGAAGCCGGGACATCTGAGCTGTCAAGCTTCGGCAGCCCGAGATGTGCAATCATGATCGACGTCACGCCGCCATCGATCGCCTCTCTGAAAGGGACGAGTTCTAGCGAATCGAGTCGGCGCCTGGAAAAATTCATGATGGGAAGTCCGAGATGCGAGTCGACCTCAGTGTCGCCGTGACCCGGGAAATGTTTGGCAGTGGAAATCATTCCTCCTTCGTGCAATCCCGCGATGAACGCCCGTGCAAGTTTCGAGACGAGCTTCGGATCTTCACCAAAGGATCGCACATTGATCACCGGGTTGTTCGGATTGTTGTTCAGGTCGACGACCGGTGCATAATTTTGGTGGATGCCGAGAGCGCGTCCTTCTGCTGCGATGGCCACCCCCATCGCCTTTGCAAGCTCTGGATCGCCTGTGGCTCCCACGGCCATGGCGTCCGGAAAAATCGTCGTACGGCGGACTCGCATCGCAACGCCTCGCTCCATGTCCGCAGCGATCAGCAATGGGATGTCAGAGAGCGATTGCAATCGATTGATGAGCAAAGCAGTTTCGTACACATCTCCTTGATAGAAGGCGAACCCTCCAATTTTCAAACTGCGCGTTAGGCGCTCCAGCCGGTCAAATGACTCCGATTCAGTGCTCAGGTAATGACCGTACGTGCGAGCCATCACCATCTGAGCAACTTTTTCTTCGAGGTCCAATCGATGGAGTGTCTCATCGACCCATCCGGCTAGATCGACCTCCAGTGGGAACACATCGGACGCTTTTGACTCGACCGTATCGTGTTTTACTGTTACACGAGGTCCGAAATGACAGCCGAACATGACCGTACAGAGGACAAGAAGCAGTAGTCTCAACATCTTCATTTGGCGGGAAATTGTTTTTCTTCAAGCTGCCGCAGGCCAAGGTAGATTGCTCCTCGGGCCGGATTGGAAAGTGGCGGGCGCACGTTCACTTGAGGCAGTACGCTACTCAACTTGTTTTCTAAGAGGTTGGAATAAACGTTTGGCTGATCGATCAGACCACCGATGAAGGCCACGTCTACTTTGCGTTTGATCTGGATCTTCGAAATGAGAGCCCGAACGTGGTCAATCAGTTCATCCGCCGATTGCTTCACGATTTCCTCTGCAACTTCGTCGCCCTGTTCGGCTGCCTCGAGAACCAGCGGGGCAAGTGTCGAAACATCGAGCGCATTTCGGGACACTTTTTCCACAAGTCCGGACACATCAGTGAGTCTGAGCCGCTGGAGGAGTGCATCTGTTAAGGCCGTGGGTCCTGACCGTCTGTCATAGGCTTTCGCGACGGCGGCGAGGGCTTTCCTGCCCAATTGAAATCCGCCGCCTTCATCGCCGAACTCTCTTCCCCAGCCGCCTACACGATGCATCACGCCCCGTTCGTCTTTTCCGATGACGATGGAACCCGTCCCGGCGATAACGACGATGCCGGGGCTGTCGTGAAAAGCTCCGGCCAGCGCGATTTCAGCGTCCGTGCGCACTTGGACCTTGCGCCACGAAAACCGTACTTTCCCTGCGACCCCCTTGAGCGCGTTCAGATATGCCTTCCGCTCAGAAGGACGCCCCATCCCGGCAAGACCTGCAACGACGACGCTGACCGCACTGAGTCTTCCATCAGCTTGATTGGCAAGCTCACGAATCAAGTTCCAAAGCCTTCTGGCGGCGACTTCGTAACCAACGATATGAACGTTCGTCGTGTCGGTCTGTTTCTCCGAAAGGATAGATCCTGTGAGATCGGTAATGGCACCTTTCGTTTTCGTACCTCCGCCGTCGATACCGATGAGAAACCGCTTTTTCATACCTGCCTTTGACGAAGTTCCATAAAATCTAAGTTATGGTTTTTCCTCTGAGAATCAAGAAAACAAAAAAGTCCCGTCCCGAGATTGTCGGAACAGGACTCACGAAAAAAAGGGTAGTCGATCAACTCACTTATCGTCCGTAGATCGGGAGGTT
>JBHHZW010000141.1:0-6281 GCA_046758305.1 Bacteroidota bacterium
CAGCGCGGCACTTCTACGGACGGGGTGAACCAGCGAATGGAAAGGTCAGCGCTCGACTTGTTCGGCGGGAGAATGAACGCCGTTTCGGAGAGATTCATCTCCCGCGCGATCGCCTGCATCTGGCCTTCCGTCAGCCCATCCGCGTCGGTTACGACTCCAGCCGGATTGCCTGTATACGGAATCGTCGTGAAGGCATCGACATGTTTGATACGGATTTTCCTCATGATTCCATCACTGAACGCACCGTCCCACTCAATGGCTAAGCCGACTGCGAAGCGATCCATTCAGGAAGTGCGGCGGGACGGGACCTCCCGGACTGAATCGACTAACTTCTTTACTCCCCCATCAACTGAACGATTACATCGCGTTCGCGAGGACGGTTATCGAAATCGATGAGCACGACCTGCTGCCACGTGCCGAGGAGCAAGCTCCCCTTCGAGAACGGAACTATCAACGTTGGACCGACCATCGACGCTCGGACGTGCGAATACCCGTTGTTGTCTCCCCATGTCGCATCGTGATGATACGTTCTCCCCGAGGGAGCAAGTCGCTCGAACGCTTCTGGAAGGTCCTTGATCAAGCCCGGTTCGTATTCTACCGTCGTGATGCTGGCAGTGGAACCCGCGACAAACACGGTCATGCTGCCATCCTTCATCCCCGCCTTTGAGAGCAGATCTGACAATTTTCCCGTCAGATCGATGACATCCGTATGGCCCTTTGTGCTCATATGGAGCTTATTAGTGACAACCTTCATGATGCACTCACGTTCTTAGTCGAATGGCCACAAGATGTTGCTTTCCTCGGATAAAGTAGACCAGATCGTCCTTAACAAAAAAAGAATCCGGCGCCGGGTTGGGTGCCTTGCGGTTCAGCGTTTCCTGAAAAAGGATCTTCCGAGAATCTTCATCCACGATGAGAAATTGATTATCCACGATACCATCCTGGGTCTTCGCTCGTGTATCGATGAATCTCGAGGCACTCGGGATGAACTGGTGGTAACTAACCAGAATGTATCTCCCAAAGTGGATAAACTCAACGGGACCCTTAATATTTACCTCCTTGCACCGAAGCGATACGATGGAATGGACAAGAGCATGGTCGTTTGACTGCTCGGTGAGAACCTCCGGGAGAAGCAACCCTTCCTCACTCGTCGACCCTCCCTCTTCTCTCAAAAGATAGATCTGTTCAGCGTCACCTCCGAGCTCGCTCAAATGTTCTCCCGTTCGAAGGTCGAGCGCATGATACACACGACGCTCAAACAACTCGCGCGACGCATAGACTCGACTTCCAGCAACAAAGAGCATTTTGAGCTCAGAGTTTGTCCACAGAACTTTTCCTGTCTCGACATCGACAGCATAGATCTTTCCTTGCTCTGGAAGGTCTGGCCTCACGAATTCATTGATGAACAATACACCGTCCCGGATCAGCTCAATGGTGACCCACCAGTGCTCGTCCATTCGAAGACCTTCCCAAAGGACCTTTCCAGATCTCGCATTCAGACAAAAAAAAGAGACTGATTTCGATTGCTGGTCGCGATCTTCACCAACGATCCTATCATTTCCCGAAAATAGAAGTCGCCAGATGATACCCCTGACGTGATACTCCCAATTCGGTTTTAGTTTACCGTTGCGAAAAAAAGGCAGCAGGCTCATGGCGAAGCTCGGAATCGCAATTTTTTATCGTATAAACTATTTAAGATACCACAATCAATGAAAACATTCAAGCAAAACAGCCACTTACCCGTGCGAAAAAATCCTGCGAATTTCTCCGGCGGCAGCTGAGAGGTTAGGAGAAAACTCCTTTACAATCAGCGCATCGGTGCCCACGTTCCGGCCCTCGATCCACTGAGACTGATCGCGTGCGTTCACCGTCGAGAACTGATGAGCAGGAAGTGAACTGGCGGAAGAGCAAACGGAGTGGCGACGGCCCGCCTGACCACTCAGTTCGGGCGGGCTCACAAGCCGCTTTCTTGTTTTCCGATGGCGATGAAGAGTCTTTGCAGCACACTCATGCACCAACAAAGTCGGGGCGAGAGGGTTCACGATGAGCCGCGTTGACAACCCAACTCGTTGAGGGGAGAACGCTTCACTTCTTAAAATAATCTCGCAAGATTGGTAGTATCTGTTCCAGTGCTCGCGCGCGGTGACTGATTGTATTCTTGACATCGGGGGCAAGTTCGGCGAACGTTTGCGTGTATCCCACCGGAAGGAACAGAGGATCATAACCGAATCCGTTCGACCCACGGGGTTCAAGAACGATCTTTCCCGAGCAGCTGCCTTCGACCACTCTTTCCACCCCATGCGCCACAAAAGCCATCACACAACGAAACCTCGCTCGCCGCCGACGGTCCGGAACACCCTGGAGCTCCTCCAGAATCTTCTTGTTGTTGCTTTCATCTGAATGGTTCACACCGGAGTAGCGCGCTGAGAAGACACCGGGTCGCATGTTGAGGTAAAACACCTCGAACCCCGAATCATCAGCGAGGGCGGGAAGCTTGGTCTTCTCGAAGACGGTTCGCGCCTTCAGGCACGCATTTCCCCCGAATGTCGCCCCTTCCTCCCGGATCTCCCCGATATGCGGAAAATCATTCAGCGTCTGTATCTGGACATCGATGTCCTTCAGAATTTCCTTGATTTCTCTTGCCTTGTTGGAATTTCGAGTCGCGACGACAAGTCGATTCATGGCGCTCAAGGAGAGTGGAGTTTATAGTAGAGGTTGATTGCGGCCTCCCCTGTGGCAATGCTGTTGAGGATCATGAAGATCAAGTCCCCGATGAAGTATGCGTGGACAGTAAGGGAGACGCTCCCGACGAGATAGAGCACGAGGAAGGAGAGCTTGATGTTGCATCGCTTCGTTTTGATCGTCTCGATTGTCTGTGGTATCCAGCATGCGACTATGGATACCAGACCGATTATGCCGATCATGCTCGAGGGATAGTTTAGAGGTTGAGCAGCTCTTCCATAGCTTTGTCGATTCGATCGACCCCCACCACCTGAATTTCGGTATTGACCTTCAGACCCTTTAAATTGTTCTTTGGAACGATGACACGCTTAAATCCGAGTTTCTTCGCCTCCAGAACACGCTTTTCGATCTGACCGATCGTGCGTATTTCACCGGCAAGGCCTATTTCCCCGACAGCGACAGACTGTGAGTCTACGGGAATGTCGCGAAGGCTTGAGACGATCGACGTCGCGATCCCAAGATCAACGGCCGGCTCGTCAATTCGCACGCCCCCCACAATGTTGACGAAGACATCGTGCATTCCGAGACGGAGACCGACCCGCTTCTCGAGCACTGCAAGGAGCAACGCAAGCCTGCGATAGTCGAGGCCGGTGGAGTTGCGCTGCGGCATACCATAGCTCGTCGGGGTGACGAGAGCCTGAACCTCCACCAGAATCGGCCGCGTACCTTCCATACTTGCGACCACCGTCGAGCCCGAGGCGCCGTAACTCCGCTCCGAGAGGAACACCTCTGAGGGGTTCTTCATCTCTTCGAGACCTGTCTCCCGCATTTCGAAGATCCCGATCTCGTTTGTAGAGCCGAAGCGATTTTTTACGGCGCGGAGTATCCTGTACGCGTAGTGCCGCTCTCCCTCAAACTGCAGGACAGTGTCAACCATGTGCTCGATGACCTTCGGCCCGGCAATGACTCCCTCCTTTGTCACATGTCCGACGACGAAAACCGAAATACCCTTTGTCTTCGCGACCCTCATCAGTGAGGCGGTTGTCTCGCGCACCTGTCCAACGCTTCCAGGCGCACTCTCCAGTTCTGGCCGGTACATGGTCTGGATCGAGTCAACGATGACGAGATCAGGTTGACCTTGCTCGATAACGTCCAGAATGAGCTCGAGGTTCGTTTCCGCCAGGAGGAGTACCCGCTCGGAGGCAGGAAACTTCAGCCGGTCGGAGCGGAGCTTGATCTGCTTCACGGATTCTTCACCCGTGACGTAGAGTGTCACTCGGTCCGTGAGGCAGGAAGCCATCTGCATCATGAGCGTCGACTTCCCGATGCCCGGGTCTCCACCGAGCAGGACCACAGACCCCGGGACGATGCCTCCACCCAATACACGGTCAAACTCCACGATGCCTGTCGTTATGCGCGCTTCAGCCAGCTTGTCCACTCTGCTGAGCGGGACAGCCGCAGTTTCGGCGCGCGCTTTCCTCCGGGCTGCTTTGTCTTTCCCCTTCACGCGGAGCTCTTCGACGAACGTGTTCCATTCGGCACAATTGGGACACTTTCCGATCCAGCGTGGGGACTCATACCCACACGATTGACAAACATATTTGATGCTTGCTGCTGACATTCAGGTCGAAACCGCCACCGCAACATGGGGCTGAGAGTACACGGCTAATATAGGCACGACGACTCCCACTTTCAACAACAATACTTTGACCGCTTCGATAAGAGAGTAGGCTCAGAGCTTGTGACACCGCACCAACGCGACACCTGGGAACCTCAGACCCACGAATTTGGCGTCAGCAAATCCAGCACTCTCGCACCACTTCCGGACCTCTTCGACGTCGTACGCACAACCGCCCACCTCGTTGAATAAATGCAAGCCCACCATGGCCGGCACAAGATTGCTCAGGATCGAATTCTTTTTTCCCGTTAGTAACTCATCGAGAACGTACCAACTCCCCCCCGGCCGCAGAGCTCGGTACACTTTTCTTGCAAGAAGCTCGTTTTGCTCCAGACCGAGTCCGTGAACAATATTGAAACTGAGCGCTGCGTCGTACATCATTCCAAAATCGACGTCAAGAAAATCACCTTCCAGATAAGAAATTCGGTTCGAAATTCCCACCTCCTGTATGATTTGCTTTCCATAAATCGCCGCGCCCGGAAAATCCACTACCGTCGCATGCAATTGTGGGTACTTCCTGCAGAGCTCGATCGAATAGAGACCATGGGATCCACCGATATCGATAAGTCGCTCAGCTCCAAGGGGCAACACCACGTGTTTCAAGACCTGCCGCATGAGCAGTCGAGCAAGGTCCATCATGCCATAGGTATAGATGCGCCAGTCCTCTGGAGTGAAGAGCTCAAAATACGTTTTCTCTGGACTCCCTCTTCTTACCGTCTCAGCAAGATAGCTCCATCGATCATACAAGGTTTCAAAGTAGGCCATCAAGTTGCTGACGGCATGGTCCGAACGACGATCCATCCACTTTCTTGTCATCGCCGTTGCTTCAAACATGGCACCGCGTCTGTGAACGTAGCCAGCCACATCCAGCGCATCCAGAAGAAGCCGGACCCCCTGCGTGCTGACATTGAGGTCGTCCGCGAGTTCCTCGACCGTGCACGGTTTCTTCGTCAGACGCTCAAACAGGCCGAGCTTGTTGCTCACCATGATCGCTCGACCGAGCAGCGTCTGTAGGAAGGCGTCGTAGATTGGTTGAGGGAGTGCGTTCAAACGATGGAGTAACTTCTCAAGTAACGTAAATCGAGTCATGGCGAAGCCCCGAGCGGTCAGTTATGACCCACCGCTGGCGGAGATCACAGCTCAACAACTTCGAGTAGACCTGAGAGGTCCTTGACCACGACATCTGGCTGAAAAGTCGCTTCGGTGTCTGTGGGATTCGCTTGCGCTGCCGACCGGTTGACCCATACCGTGGAGCACCCGAACTCGCTCGCGGGGACGATGTCAACATGGAGAGAAGCACCCACGTGGAGGAATTTCGACGGTCTACCGTTGAGCTCTCTCCAAGCAAGTTCAAAGATCTTCCGACTCGGCTTGTACGCCCCAGCACGCTCCGCGGTCATCACAACATCAAACTGGACGTTCACGAACTTCAGATTTCTCTCAATGATGTCGCTATCGACATTCGAGATCACCCCAATCGCATAGCGGGCTTTCAGTTTCTGAAGGGTTTTCTCGACTTCAGGAAACGGCCTCCAGGTGGGCATCGCTTTGCCCAATGCTTCCTTTTCGTCCTCAAACAACTGGAGAAAGCCGAATTCCCGTAGAGTGGCGACAAGGCTCTCGCGCAGGATCTCACGGTAGGACTTGTACTCTTTCTGGATGAGTTCGAACTCCACTTCACGCCATCGCCGGAACACCGTCTCAACACTCAGACCTCCGGGATTCTTGCTCCAGAGAATCCTGTGCAACGTCCGTTTGATGCCGCTCTCCCAGTCGATGAGCGTGCCGTAACAGTCGAATGTGATCGCCATTGGCTGGAGCTTCTTGCCTGCCGCCGCAGGTGATCCCTGTGGTCGACTTTTTTTGAACAGCGATTTACCGAACACCGAACAACTCCACGAGCCAGAGACTTAACTCCGGC
>JBHHZW010000142.1:0-6279 GCA_046758305.1 Bacteroidota bacterium
ACGAGGTGATGAGCATTCCGGATAGTCCGTTCAGTTCTTTTTCTCCGGTCTCGTTCACGAAATCGATCACGGCAACTGGAATTCGCTCTCCGGTTTCTGCCTCCTCGCCGAAGAATGAGAGATATGCAATCACAGCCAACAGGAGAACGCTACCGATCGCTGCGGGAATAACAAAACGTCGTGCTCGGGGCTTCTGGATTTCGTGAGCTACTTCAGGTTTTGGGGTAGGTTGTGGTGCCTCCTGAGGTTTAGCAACTGGCATCTCAGCCAGCGGTGCGCGGGATACTCTGGAGGATTCTTTTTTCAGTCGGCGCAGATCGATGACCATTTCGCTCACCGACTGGTAGCGATCTTCGGGATCTTTCTCGAGGGAGCGGTTGAGTATGTGCAGGAATTCGGAGGAAAGCTCCGGACGATCCTTCTGGATAGGCTCGGGTTCCTCGTTGAGGATCGAGTACATCATCGCTGCCTCATGCTCGCCACGGAATGGCGTGCGACCAGTGAGCATCTCATAGACCACGACACCGAAGGAGAAGATGTCCGAGCGGGCATCGACCTTTCCGCCCTGGATCTGTTCCGGAGCCATGTAAGCCAGCGTGCCTACGGTACTTGACGAACGGGTTAGTTTCAGGGAGCCTTTGAGCTTTGCCAGACCAAAGTCCATCACTTTGACCTGATTCTTGGCGCTGACCATGATGTTATCGGCCTTGATGTCCCGATGGACTATGCCTTTGCTGTGGGCTTCCTGCAGCGCTTCACCGATTTGTATTGCGAAGGAGATGGCGTCATTAGTCTTCAACAGCACCTGCTGGACTTTTTCTCGCAACGTCACGCCATCGACGTATTCCATGACGATGAACTGCTGACCGTCGTGTTCTTCGATGGCGTGAATTGTGCAGACATTGGGATGGTTCAGTGTTGCGGCTGCTTGGGCCTCTTGCAGGAAGCGAGCTCGATCCTCTTGGGCGGCAACGAGGTGGTGGGGGAGAAATTTCAACGCGACGGCGCGCTTCAATTTGATGTCCTCAGCTTTGTACACCACACCCATGCCGCCCTCGCCGAGCTTTTCGAGGATTTTATAATTAGATATGGTTCGGCCGATCATTGTCACCTCGTCTTCCGTAACATTTTCTTCATCCCACGAAAGCGGGACTTACAACAAATAGTAGCGGCGAGGTCACCTCGCCCCTACTGGGTTGATTTCAATAGTTCTCCAGGATGTAAACATCTCCTACTTTCTTCGCAAGACTGAAGTAGATTTTCTTGCCATCGAACGACCAACTTGGGTGGTCAAGAATAACGTTTGCTTCGACAAAATCTGTAATTTGTTTCACCTTGCCCGTACTTACGGAAACCAGACAGACGTTCTTGTGATCTCGCAAGCACAGGATCTCATCTTTGTCACGCGGCGACCATCGAGGATGCGAAAATTCCGCTTCACCGGAGGTTATCCGCCTCGGGGTTCCGCCATTGGAGGCGACAACGAAGATATCCCGTTTGCTGCCCTTCTGTGCGGTGAAGGTAATAGAGTTTCCATCCGGAGACCATGTTGGCCAACCATTGTCTGATTCGAGAAATGTGATTTGTTTCGTTTCCCCTGTTTCCAACCAATGTATCCAGATATCGGTTTTGCCATCGCTGATACGGGAGAACGCGAGTTTCTTGCCAGCTGGTGACCACGAAGGGGTAAAACCTTCCGGCGCAACTTCTCGAGCGGAAACATCTCCTAACTTCTGCGTAACAATTTTCGCATCCTGTGAATATGCAATTTCTTTTCCATCCGGAGACCATCTCGCTTGAAACTCAGGGTTGTCTCCGTACGCGAGCTGCGAAAGCACCTTGCCATTGAGATCCATAGTCCATATACCTGGTTTTTCACCTCGATTGGACTGGACAAGCAGAGTTCTCCCATCGGGAGAAACGTGTGGATGGTCTTCGGAACTTGTCTCGGATGTCACCTGACGAAGTTTTCCAGTCGACAGGGTGAGTTCCCAGATATCCGCAGTATTCCGTACCGTTGCAAAAGCAATTGTGTTCCCGTTTGCGGTCGCACTGAGATTTACGTCATTTCCTTCGCCAATCGTGACACGTGTCGGTGAAGCGGATTTCCTATCCCCTGAAGGAGAAAACGGGACCTTCCAGATGTTCATAACTCCGCTTCTTGCAGACGAAAACAGGATATGTTTTCCATCAGGAGTCCAACCTGGTTTGACCACCGGGCTCCTATCGTTCGTAATATTCGTTGGTTCACCTCCTCCTGCCGGAATGGCGCGAAGGTCATAGGCGAGTCCATCTCCAGAGGCGTAGAGAATCCATCTCCCATCGAGTGAAAAACTCGGATGATAATCGAATGCCTCGTCGATCGTTAGTTGTGTCGGCTTACCCCCCTCGGCTGGAACAACCCAAATGTCCCAATTTCCACCGCGATTTGATTGAAATACGATTGTCTTCCCGTCAGGTGACCAAGCGGGATAGTATCCATTTCTTACGAGCTTTACGGGCGTGCCCCCGAGCGCTGGAACAAGAAAAATATCTCCGCCCTTTCCGTTCACGTATGATTGTACCACTCCTTGACCCAGTACAATGGAAAGTCTGCCAGTGTGATCTCTTGCGGATACGAAAGCGAGTTTGCTTCCATCCGGTGACCAGCTTGGCTGTGCATCGTCAGCATCGCTTTCGACCACCCGAATTGGTTGACCACCACCGAGAGGGAGCACAACAATATCTAGATTTCCCCTTTCATCAGTCGTGTAGGCAAGGAATTTGCCATCTGGGGACCAGGTCGGCTCATCCTCCAAACCGGGATCAAATGTCACTTTGGTGAGTTTTGCCTCAGGGACTCTCGGTGCTTCTGTGACTTGTGGCCTGAAATAGATCCACGCTCCTATTGCTAGTGCCAGCACGACAAGTGCACCGAGGATGAGGGAGGATCTTTTGATTTTCAGAGGGAAAGGTTTTCTCTCCAAACCTGCCAGCAGCGGGCGTTCTATCCTTTTTCCTTCAGAATCTCGTTTGTATCGTTTGAGGTCGACAACGACCTCCCGCATGGATTGATACCGTTCATCACGATCCTTCTCGAGACACTTTGTGACGATTCTGTTTAGCTCTGAGTCAACGTTCTTCTGCAGATCGAGAAGAGAGGGAGGTTGAACGTTGACGATCTCATAAATCAATGCTGCCTCGTGTTCACCACGGAAGGGAAGTTGTCCGGCGAGAATTTCATACAGCACGACACCGAAGGAGAAAATATCCGTGCGATAATCGATCTCTTCGCCCTGGATTTGTTCCGGAGACATGTAAGCAGCGGTTCCTACAGTACTGCCTGTTTTTGTGACCTTGGCAGCTCCTTTTAACTTCGCCAGTCCGAAATCCATCACCTTCACCAGACCATCCTTGGTCAGCATGATGTTATCGGACTTGATGTCCCGATGGATTATTTGCTGCTCATGGGCTTTTTGAAGTCCTTCCGCTGCTTGAATCGCAATCCCGACAATTTCTTTGATCTTCAGTCGACCTTCCTGCGCTTTCTCCCTAAGTGTGACTCCATCGACGTACTCCATAACAAGAAACGTCTGATCGTCAGCCTCGGCGATTTCATGAATCGTCGCGACGTTCGGATGATTGAGAGCTGAGGCGGCTCTCGCTTCTTGAATGAGCCGTGCTTTTTCCGGCTCGGATGTGGAAAGACGTGCTGGGAGGAATTTCAGTGCCACGGGGCGGTCGAGTTTCAGGTCCTGGGCCTTGTACACCACGCCCATTCCTCCCTCGCCAAGCTTTTCAAGGATCTTATAGTGGGAGATGGTGTGTCCGATCACGGTGGGTAAGCTTAGGTTCGTTCTCTTTGCACTTACTCCACATCTACCCTCATCCCCCTTCCTCTTCTCCCATAATGGGAAAAGGGGAGTGAGGGGTTGAGGGTGTGTGAGATTGTTTGCCCAATCATGCGTTTTCTATTTATTTTCTGCGATGAGTTTCTGAAAGCGCGTATTGGTGTGCAACGAAGCCCAGACAGGGTCGATGCGAAGCAACGGTACAGAAACATCCGACGGCATCGAAAGGAGTTGCTCCAGTTGATCTATTGCCGCATCGTGTTCTCCGACTAACGTGTAAATCCGGGCGAGGTCCCCAACTCGGTACGCGCCTCGCCAAGCTTCTTTTGAGATCGGAAGCAGTTCAACGGCACGTTTTCCCTCACGGATCGCATCTTCTGTACGTCCAAGGCCAGCATACACGATACCGAGTGCACTATGGAGGCGTGCATCCTCGGGATGCTTGCGAATCTCACGTTCCAGCATCGTCCGGGCAGAGTCATAGTACGCGCGCTCTAATTGCGTGCGCTTCATGAACCCGTTGATACTCGCCAGGAGAAGCTCCTTGGGGGTGAAGGAGAACTGGTCTTCGAAAGTGTTGACCCGGATGGCAGTAAGTCGATTCAGCGCGCTCGGGTACCTGCCGTCAAACACGTCGATCATGACCAAGCTATAAATGATATCAGGGTCTTGTTCTCCAACCTTCCTTTGTCTTGCCTCTTCAAGGGCGGCCCGTGCCTTTTCGATATTCGCTTCCCACATCAGGTATGTCCATGCCTTAAGTCGGTAGGTGATGGCCCAGTCGGGTGACAGGGAGATCGCGCGATCAAGGAAGCGCTCTGCTTCGGAATAGTTGCGGAGCAACCTGTATGTTGACCCGAGATTCTGATTCAGTGTTGCGGATCGTGGGTCAACCTCAACTGCCTTCCTGAAATTGGTGAGGGCCTCCTCGGTTTTTCCCTGTCGCCGCAGCACAGCACCGATGCCCAGTAGAACATCTGTGTTATTGGGCTGTCGTTTCAAGGCCTCGCTGAATTCCTTCAGTGCCTTGTCGTATTCCAGTCTACCATGGTAATGGTACCAACCCATTGCACCATGCGCGTCTGGGAGATCCGGATCAATTTGCAATGCTCTCTCAGCAGTCTCCTCTGCCTTGAGGACTCGCTCTTCTGTGTGATCGTAGTAAAACCAATACATGGAAGAGTGCAGGCTCGAGATCTTTGCATACGCTGAAGCAAATTTAGGATCCAGCTCCACCGCTCGTTGAAACATCTGCTCGGCTATTCGCAAGTCTCGCTCGTCAGAGGTGCGATGGAAATAATCCATGCCCCGTAGATAGAAGTCATACGCTTCAGAATTGTCGGTGAGTTTAGCTTCGAGTGATTCACGTTCAGGCTGCAGCAATGTAACGCCCAACGCATTTGCCACCTGCGAGGCAATATCAGATTGCAGTTTGAAGACACCGGAGAAAACTGCCTCATACGGTTGCGACCATATCTGCGTGGCATCGCTGACTTTGATGAGCTCCGGTCTTACACGGACCCGTTTTTCTCCTTCAGGAGTTGTTTCCCACCGAACGGTTCCCTCTAACACGTATGCCACACCGAGTTCGTCTCCTATTTGCTTTAGCGTCTTCGTGGTCTTCTTGTACTGCATCGCGCTCGAACGTGCAATGACACCGAGTCCGGAGAGTCCTGAAAGTCGGCTGGTGATTTCTTCTGTGATTCCATCCGCGAAGTATTCCTGCTCGGCAGGACCGAGAGTCTCAAACGGGAGCACCGCCAACATCTTCCGTTCGGAAGAAGATTCTGTTGGAGATGTAAAAGGAGAGCGGAATACCATAACGAGGGAGACAGCTATAGCAATGACAGCAGCTCCCACAATGACTAACAGCTTTCTGCTGCTACTCTTAGGGAAGCCTGCGTGTGGTTCTGTAGGTTTCTGCGTTGATTCAATGTCTACAATTTGACGCTCCATCGACGGTCGAGGGAACTTCGTCGACTCCTTCTTCAGTCGTCGCAGATCAACGACCATCTCACTCACTGATTGATACCTCTCTTCCGGATTCTTCTCTAAGGCTTTATTCAGAATGTGCAAGAACTCCGACGAAAGCTCTGGACGGTATTTCTGCACCGGCTCGGGCTCTTCATTAACAATTGAATACACCATCGCCGCTTCGTGTTCACCTCGGAAGGGCGTCTGGCCCGCGAGCATCTCAAACAATACGACGCCAAATGAGAAAATATCCGACCGTGCGTCAATTTCGCCGCCTTGGACCTGCTCCGGAGACATATACGCCAGAGTCCCCACCGTGCTCGATGTGCGTGTCAGTTTGAGAGAACCTTTCAATTTAGCCAACCCAAAGTCCATCACCTTGATCTGGTTCTTGGCGTTGACCATGATATTATCGGCTTTGATGTCGCGATGGACGATGCCTTTGCTGTGGGCTTCCTGCAGCGCCTCACCGATC
>JBHHZW010000143.1:0-6251 GCA_046758305.1 Bacteroidota bacterium
AGAGCATCTGCCTTTTAAGCAGAGGGTCGGAGGTTCGATACCTCCCTGGCTCACGTTCAGCAGTCCTACCCTCAGCAAGGAACCAACCCTCTGCGGGAGTGGTGGAACTGGCAGACACACCATCTTGAGGGGGTGGCGCCCGAAAGGGCATGCGGGTTCAAGTCCCGCCTCCCGCACTCGTCATCTATGCAAGAAAAGGAGAAAAGTATGGGACGAATCGCTCTCGTGATCCTGCTCGTCATGGGAATCACGAACTTCCTTCTTGCACAATCTGAAGATGTGGATCAAAACAAACTCGAAGCGGACAAAGTCTACAACGAAGGAAACTCTCTGCTCAAGAGTGGAAAGTATGCAGAAGCAGCGTCGAAATATGATGAAGCCATCGCACTGAACCCGAACGATCATAAATATTTCTATCAAAAAGGGGTTGCGCTCAAGAATAGTAAGAAGCTCGCGGAGGCGATCGAAGCGTTTAAGACCTCGATCGACCTGAAACGGGATTTTTACCTGAGCTATTATGCTTTGGGATTGACCTTCTACAGCATGAAGAATTACGACAAGGCAATTTCTGCGTTACAGAATTGTTTGCAGATTCGAGAAAACTTTGAGAAGGCTCAACTAGCTCTTGCAGCTGCGTACACGGGCAAGGCGAACGAGCAGGTGGCTCAGGGTCAAATCGATACGGCCATCACTGACCTCCGGAACGCCGTCACTGTTCAGAAGGATTATTCGCCCGCTTACGTACTGTTGGCCCGCTCTCTGAACCTGGCCGGCCGGCATCAGGAGGCTGTGGATGCCGCTCGAAACGCTGTCAAATACAAAAAGAAGGGTGGGAAAGGAGCGGAATATTTTGAACTGGGAATCGCGTACAAACGGCTCGGCAATGTGAGGGCGGCTCGGGAGGCGTTCTTGGAAGCGCGGAAAGACCCTAAATACAGGCGCAATGCACAGTATGAGCTCGACGGGCTTCGATAGGGGAGTAACTCTCGCTATCTATTTATTGACGAATCAGCTTTCAAGTCAACCGATTCCTTCTACGTTTATCGGATCAAAATCCTTGACGAGGATGGAAAATTAGGGTATTCTCAAGAAGTCGGTGTCTCCCATACGGTGTCGAGTGTTAAACGGACGTGGGGAAGTATCAAGGCGATGTTCCGGTGAGAAGAGTGGATTTCCTCTTCTGAGTTTTGCTGCACAGAAAGCGATGCTTGTTTCACAGGCGTCGCTTTCTTTGTTGTAACAGGATATACATCCATGGATCTGGGGAAAAAATTGATCCTTGCATCGCGCTCGCCGCGCCGGATCGCGTTACTACGGCAGCTCGGAATTCCGTTCGAGTCACGTGCAAGCAACGTCGAGGAGATAGTGGATCCATCCTCCACACCGGAGGAAAATGCTCGGACGCTTGCTCTTCGAAAAGCGGAGGATGTTGCTCAAAACGTCGAGAATGGCTTTGTCGTTGGAGTGGATACTATCGTCGTTCTGAATGGAGCGATATTCGGCAAGCCAGCGACTGCCGAAGAAGCGAGGCTCATGTTAAGGATGCTGAGCGGGAATGAGCATTGTGTCTGCACAGCGTTCGCAATCATCGACCGGCCGTCCGACAAGCAGGTCGTTGAACACGAAGTCACACGGGTCATATTTCGCAAGATTGACGAATCTGAGATCGAGGAATACGTTGCAACCGGGTCACCGATGGACAAAGCAGGGGCGTATGGTATTCAGGATGACTACGGAGCGGTATTTGTCGAACGGGTCGAAGGATGTTTCTACAATGTTGTGGGATTTCCCTTGACGAAATTTATCATTACTTTGAAGCGATTTCAGTCTTCACGCTCGTAATCGAGGAACCTCACTATGCCGCGGAAGATCCGAGTATTGATCGGCAAGGCCGGACTCGACGGCCACGATCGCGGTGCAAAAGTCGTTGCTGCTGCCCTTCGGGACGCTGGCATGGAGGTCATCTACACCGGACTGCGAAAGACTCCCGAAATGATCGTTGAAGCGGCACTTCAAGAAGATGTAGACGTGATCGGCATCAGCCTGTTGAGCGGCGCCCATATGACTATTTTTCCGAAGATCCTGAATCTCATGAAGGAGAAAGGTCTCCAGGATGTGCTGCTGTTCGGTGGCGGGATTATTCCAGAAAAGGATATCGAAGACCTCAAAAAGTTGGGTGTTGGAGAAATCTTCACCCCAGGCGCTTCGACGATCGAAATCATCGCTTACGTAACAAAGTGGATGGTTAAACACCGAAACTAACCACAAGACGATTCCATGGATTCGACGAGCGTTGTCCTTTTCATCCTCATCGCAATCATTCTTGCGGTCGTTGTCGTTATCTTCTTATTCCTCAGGAGCAAATTCCAGCCTCAAGAACCAGCTTCCGCAAACCTCGCGTTGCTGCAGAATCAAATCCTCAGCCTCCAGGACCAGGTTCGAAAGTCGCTTGAAGACACACGGGCCAGTGTCGAGCAGCGTCTGAAGAGCATCAACGAGACCGTGCTACAACAACTGATGGGCGTCCACACGTCGGTGAAAGACGGTTTGATCGAGACGGGAAGGACTACAAAGGAAGTATCCGAACGACTCGTCAGCCTGGAGCAAACGAACAGGCAGATCTACGAAGTCGGCAAGAACATATCCTCACTACAGGAAATTCTTCGTGCACCGAAGCTGCGGGGTACGCTCGGTGAGCTTTTTCTCGGTGATCTCCTCGAACAGATACTCCCAAAGGAAAACTACGAGTTGCAGTATGTATTCAAGGATGGTCAGAGGGTGGATGCGGTGATCAAGATCGGCGGAAGGCTCGTACCGGTAGATTCGAAATTCACGCTTGAGAGCTTCGTTCGAATGGTGGAGGCTCAGACCGATGCTGACAAGCGACGGTATCGAAAAGAGTTCCTGTCGAGCATTCGGGCACGCATCGATGAGATCGAGAAGTACATCCGGCCGGATGAAGGGACATACGATTTCGCGTTGATGTACATCCCGGCGGAGAACGTGTACTATGAAACTGTCATCAGGGACGAGAAGTACGGCGAGGATGGCAGCGTGATTTACTCTGCTTTGACGAAGCGCGTGATTCCGGTTTCCCCGAACTCGTTCTATGCCTATCTTCAGGCGATCCTATTTGGACTTCGAGGAATGAAAATCGAAGAGAACGCCGTCGAAGTCTTGAATACCGTCACTCGACTCCAATCGGACCTCAAGAAAATCATCGGGGAGTACGAAACACTCGGTTCCCATCTTCAGAATGCGAATAAAAAGTTTGAGGACATACACCGGAAGGTCACTATGTTCGCGGACAAACTGAGCAGTGTCAGCCAGCTGGAAGTTACCAAGAAAGAGACCCCGCAGTTGCCAGGCTGAATTACTCTTCTGCCAGCCAGATCTTGAATTCTCCCAGTGTCGGCTCGACTGGCTCTTCCTCGGTCGGCTCCTCTTCTTCTTTCATTTCCTTCGTCAGAACTTGGATCCCCTTCGCCGAGAAGCCGAACAAATCCTCCACCGAGAAAATTTTCCTGAAGTCCTGGGGTATAAAGAACACTTCGAACTTCTTCGAGTATTCATCGAGCCGTTTGAGGTAGTAGGGAACATTCTCATCGGGAAAGTTTGGATCCCAAGCCTCGGCGAGCTTGCAATGCTCAAATCCTTTGATATTGGCGTCGTTGCCGGTCATGTAGTACGACACCCGATCTCCCACGCGGTAGTTGCGGTAGGAGGCGATCGCAACCTCGAAGGCCGCAGATTTGTTGCGCTTTCCGGATGCGACGTCACGCTTGTACTGCTCGAGAGAGTCCTTCAATTGCTCTGTTCGTGCGAAATTGCGCACGCCAAGCCGGTGCTCGGAGATGTCCTTGTAAAGACGCACGTAGAGTTCATGCAGTGACTCGATGTTCCCGTTGAGCAGGGATTCAATGCACTGCTGGAGATAATCCCTCGCGAAGCGCTCCATACTCCGCGAAATCAGGGACGAACCCTTGATCACGATCTTCTGGTCGTAGCCGAGCAGGGCGTAGTTTTTCTTCTTATAGCTGAGGATTTTCTGATATCGACCGTCGACTGCTACGTGGATGCCTGTGGGCAGGCTTTTTGACACATGCTCCATTAACTCAAGTTCGGCATCCTCACCGATGACGTTATCGGGAGGGACAAAATACAGCCCGTCCGTGTCAACTTCTACCACCTTCCCACCGTGCAGCACAATTTGGTCGATGAGCGCTCTGAGAATCTCCTGACCCCTCGCCGTAACCTCGTTTGCCCGCTCATAATCGTTAAACAGACCTCGAGCGTAGCCCAGGTAACCGTAGAACGAATTAATGGAAATTTTCAATGACGATTGCATCGCATCTAAGCGGGACTTGACATGTGGATCCTTGGTAAGTTGCATCCTCCTCTTCAGTTCGAGCCGACGTTTCGTGAGCTCAGACAGCAGGGAATGAAAGACATCGAGGTAGTCGGTCTTCGGTGTAATGTGTTTGCTGATCATGATGGAGGGGTACAATGACTCGACGTCCGCATGAACGACGGGTCCTAACAGGCCTGTAAAGAACATGTCGGTGTAGCCGCCTGAAGTTTGGGATCCTTCTAGAGGACGCGGTAGAGACTGCTTCTGTCGAAGATATTCGCGGATCATCAGCGTCTCGATCTTTGAAGCAGAACCCAAACGAGCAACTTGTCCGTAACTCATCGGAACCATTTGTGCGAGATAGAAGTAGTTGGGGGAGAGATAGTCGCTGATCATACGAGTTTCGCGCACGTCGTCGAGTGCATACCGGATGACGATCTCCGGGTCATTGTCCCAATACCAAGAGATCTTCTCTCCCTTAATGTAGATACGCTCGGGGGAGGCAAATCCAAAGTGACGCGCCACATACTTTAAGCTATAGCTTTCCAGGTTTCGTTTTGATATATCGTAGTTCTGCACGAGGAGATAGGTGTCCACAAAATGTCGCCCCGGAATTTCATAGCCGGCAAAGTCCACTTCCCGATCACCGAGGCTCACACGAGGACTTATCGCCCGTGCCGGAAAGCCGTCTCGACCAAGCTCCAGCTCTCGATTCAGCAGCTCACACCGCCGTAAAATGTAGGGAAGATCGAAATTGAAGATGTTGTGTCCTTCGATGACATCAGGATCTTTCTCGGTGATGATCTCCCTGAGTTCCTCGAACATCCTCGACTCTGACTTTGTTCTGCCGTCGATAACGTGCTCCCAACCTCGGTTATCCGAGAGCGCGATGACAATGACCCGGTCGTCCGGTCGACTGGGGTCGCTGAAACGCCGCTGCGTTGAATATGTCTCGATATCGAGCTGCACACGGTGGAGCTCATCGAACTCCATTCCCTTGAAGAGCGTTCGCCCACTCTGCATGAGGTATTGAGCCACCGGGTCTGATCTCAAGTAGAGGACGTCCAAATCGGAGTAGCTTTGTACCTTACGGTCTGCAGATTGGTTGTACTGTTCGACGACGTAGTGCACCGCCTCCCACATGTCACTCCAGCGACTGAACGCACAGACGTACTGGTAGAAGTTAGGCCCGGCAAGCTTCTTGATCCAATGTTTCTTGGGAAATCCGCCGATGAGGCGCTCTTCGGAGAGGAAAAAGAAGGGGAAGAATTCGTCATCTTCCGAAATCAGTGCACCGTTGACGCGACGGTACACACGGACGGCGCCACTGGGAAGATGGTACACGCCGATCAGTCGTTCATCGGGGCTATGTCCATACAATGCCGAAGGCATGGCGTCGCCACGACTCGTCCATCCGGACTCATTTATCCCCGCGTGAGCTGCGCTTGAGGAACGGAGTCAGGAGATCGATGGGCACCGGAAATATCGTTGTTGAATTTTTCTCGGACGCAACTTCAGTCAGGGTCTGGAGGAACCGGAGCTGCAGTGCCTGCGGATGCTCAGCTATTTTTTCGGCGGCCCCTGCTAGTTTTTCCGCAGCCTGGAATTCGCCTTCCGCATGAATGACTTTTGCCCGGCGTTCCCGTTCCGCCTCAGCTTGTTTTGCCATTGCTCGCTGCATCTCGATGGGCAGGTCGACATGCTTGACCTCCACGGCCGATACTTTGATGCCCCATGGTTCAGTCGCCTCATCGATAATGCGCTGGAGCTCTTTATTGATTTTGTCCCGCTGCGCGAGGAGCTCGTCAAGCTCTGACTGACCGAGGATGCTCCGAAGCGTCGTTTGAGAAAGCTGCGACGTCGCGAACAGGAAATTCTCAACTTCAACGATCGCCTTGTC
>JBHHZW010000144.1:0-6236 GCA_046758305.1 Bacteroidota bacterium
CGCAATTGATCCGATTTGATAAGTTATTGTGAACTGGTTTACTGTAGAAATAACTTAGAAAAGCCTGTGCCCCCAATGGAACATTCTCCGGAAGTGTGTTCACCTCTGGGTCTAATAGAACTTGTTGAAATCCCAGTTTGAGCACAAGATGTGCCGGTGGCCTGAAGCTTCCTTTACTCACAGAACTTCACAAAGTGTACGAAATGGCCTACTGAGCCTTCTCGCCAAAGTGGCAACTCAGCAAAGCCTTCCTCATCATGTGCCATCGAAAAATCGTCGAATAAAACTTGCTGACGCGCTCGGGATCACTCCCCTCATCTTGAAATGGACGACTCGGGGCATGAGCTTTCCTCCCTGTTCGAATATGGACGAGTTAGAGACGAGCAGGACGAGAACCGAAGTCTTCGGTTTCCAGGGAGTCAAAATATACGGAGTAGAATATTGACTTTCTCCTTGAAACTGGTACATTGGTTTCAACTCAAATCATTTGTGTTCAAATAATTGGAGACGAAAGTGGGCACAAACTCGAAGGAGATGCCGCCAGACGCCCGAGAGACCCCATCGAACAGACCCAGATCCAGCGACAACGCCCCCTCGACGGCCGAGCGTTTGATCCCAACGATGGAACAGGTATCAGAAACTCGCCCCAGCATTGTCCCCCAACGCCACCATGAGGTTGAGATCCTCCGATCGCTGCGGAGAATCATCCATGCCGTTGACCTCCACTCCCGGAAGCTAATGGCTCGTTACCAACTGACTGCGCCGCAGTTGTTGTGTCTCCAGGCGATTGTCGACCATGGTCCGTTGACTGCCGCGAGGATCGCCGACGCAGTGTACCTGAGCCCAAGCACTTTGGTCGGAATTCTGGACCGGCTGGAGCGAAAAGGTCTCATCGAGCGGGTGCGCGACGAGGATGACCGACGGTTGATCAAACTAACAGCTACGCAAAGGGGATTGGAGCTTTCGAAGACTGCCCCCTCACCGTTAACGGACAGTCTCATCAGGGCACTCAGACGCCTTGCTGATCAGGACCAGGAATCGATCTCACGGTCTCTTCAGCGACTCGTGAAATTCATGGAAGCCGAGGATATCAAAGCCCCACCGATCCTCGAAACCGATCAGTTCGATGCTCAAAAATCAAACTAGTGCTGCACACGGCGCGCCTCATCCGTGCGGATGAGCCGAGCCGAATCGATACTCATGAACGACGGAGGACATGTATGTGTGGTATAGCCGGAGTGATCAGCTCTACGAACCGGGACCTCGGTCCCCTGCTGCGAGGGATGCTCCATCCGATGCAGCATCGCGGACCAGACGGTGCGGGGTTTGTCATCGGCGAAACCTGTGAACGGTCGCGGACGCTGGAAGAGCTCGACCTCGAAGGAAAGAAAGGGACGATCGGATTGGGGCATGTGCGGCTCGCGATTACCGGAGAGATGTCCGGCGTTCAGCCGTTCCGTTCGGCGGATGGGCGTTTGAGTCTCCTGCACAACGGCGAGATCTACAACTATCGCGAGCTGATGGATGAACTGGACGATCGCTCTTCGGTCACAACGGGAAGTGACACCGAAGTGCTGTTTCGACTGATCGAACAGGAGTATCAAAGAGACCTGAAGGCCACGATCGAACGAGTTCTTCCAAAGCTCGATGGTGTCTACGCGCTGGCGATTACCGACCAGCGCCAGGCGATCGTCGCACGCGATCGAATCGGGATCCGTCAGTTGTACTACTATCAATCAGACGGTCTTGTCGCATTCGCATCGGAAAAGAAACCGCTGTGGGCACTCGCGGGGACTGGTATCGATGTTCACCGCATTCCCCCCGGGCACTTCATGGTGCTCAGTCCAGGTGAACGCCAGCTCCAGACCTTCTGGAGTCCGGAGAATCTGGAAGTAAATGGATCGTTGAAGGAATCTACCGAAGCTGTTGCTGCGTACGGTCGGGTAATCGAGGAGGCAGTCCGAAAGAGGGTGGAGAACCGAGACCATGTCGGAATCATTTTTTCCGGAGGCATCGACAGCGTTCTCATCGCATACCTCGTTCAGCGGCTCCGAGTTCCACTCACCTGCTACACGGCTGGCAGGGAGGGGGCATCGGACATCGAAACAGCTCGTCGCATTGCGGATGAATTCGAAATGCCCCTGCGTGTGAAGACTTTATCGCTCAATGATATCGAACAAATGATTCCTCAGGTCATCAGCGTCATTGAGGATCACACTTTGAATCAAGTCGAAGTTGCTCTCCCAATCTTTGCCTCGGTCGGGATGGCTCAGGAGGCGGGCGAACGCGTCATTCTATCCGGTCAAGGGGCGGATGAACTCTTCGGTGGTTACCCTTGGTATGCGACGATCATCGATCGAGAAGGGTACGACGAGTTCTTGCGGCGATCGTGGGAGGACACTTTCCTGCTCTACAAAGAATGCCTCGAGCGGGAGGATAAGATCGCCATGGCGCACAGTATTGAACTTCGGGTGCCGTTCCTCGATCCCGAAGTGATTCGGGTTGCCTTCTCGATCGCTCCAGACCTCAGAATCCGACGGGGAAAGGATTCCCTCGGGAAGCGGATCCATCGGGAGTACGCCCGGTCGATCGGCATTCCGGAACCGATCGCCTTTCGGGCGAAGCAAGCTGCACAGCATGGAGCGAACGTTCACACTGCGTTCGAGGAGCTCGCGCAGACCTGCGGCTTGTCGCAATCGCTCCTGAAACAGGCCGACTACGACCCGCTGAAGACGGTGGGTGAGACGTTGGGGAGCTCCTCACGGTACGGCTACCGGTACGGTCAACAAGATCTCTGGGAGCCCCTTCCTCATGTTCAGTTTTACCTCGACAGCCAGGCAGCCCGGTTGGGTCTGCTCCCACCGACCTCCCAGTTCTACTGGGACCGAGCCCGAAGAAACCTGAACTCCATGGGGGTTGAAATCGCATCGGGAGGAACGACATGAGGATTGAAATCCCACGCAACGTCGAGCGATTCGGAGCGGTCCGGTTTGGAGGTGTGCAGAAAGTCTTTGAACTCGATTCCGGGTCGAAGAATGGGGGTGTATCCACCTCGACGGACGCCATTCAGCAGATCCCCTACGCGGATCTCACTGCTATCTACCGGGACATGGCGATTGTCGTCCCGATCAGCGGTGAGCGCTTGAAACTGGTGGAGGGTGTGCTTTGCGGGATTCCCCATCCCTGCTTGATTATCATGGTATCCAACAGCTTGCTCTCACCAGTGGATCGATTCAGCATGGAGCAGGATGCGCTCCGGGACTTCTGCATGTTCGTCGGGAAGAACGCGCTCATCGCTCATCAGAAAGATCCGTTACTCGGCAAGGCATTTCAGCGGGCAGGCTATTCCAGTATTCTTGGGGACGATGGGGTCGTCCGTGATGGAAAGGCAGAGGGGATGATCGTCGGCAAGATGCTGGCCCGACTGGCTGGGAAAAAATACATCGGGTTCGTTGATGCGGATAACTACTTTCCAGGGTCGGTGGAAGAGTATGTCCGGGAATACGCTGCCGGTTTTGCCGTCGGTCGCTCACGGTACATCATGGTGCGGATCGCCTGGCAAAGCAAGCCGAAGATTGTGGAATCGAAGCTCTTCTTCCGAAAATGGGGGAGAACTTCAACCAAGACGAACGCACTTTTGAACAGACTCATCAGCCACTACATCGGGTTCGAGACGGAGGTCATCAAGACGGGAAATGCCGGTGAGCATGCTCTGACCATGGACTTGGCACTCAATTTAGAGTACTCTTCAGGGTACTCGATCGAACCATACCACATCGTGAACCTGCTCGAAAAATTCGGAGGGCTGCAGGATAGTCCGAAGTCCGAGGCGGTGAAGGAGACCATTGAGGTGTATCAAATCGAATCGCGGAATCCCCATCTCCATGAAGCGGGCGATCGCGAACATGTCGACCAGATGCGGTACGACGCGATGCAAGTCGTCTATCATTCACCCATCTGCCCGGAGCCCCTCAAGCGGGAACTCCTCACTGAGATGGGTGCGCAGAAGTATCTCGGCTCTGGTGCCACTCCTCCGCGGCCGCGGTATTTCCCCGATCTCTCCTCTATCGATCCTGACGCATTCCTCCGCGATATCGCCCCGTCACCCTATGCTCAACTGATCAGGAAAGGAGTGGGGCAGGAAAGCCGATGACGCTGCTGGATTGGTTCGTCATCGTACTGTACCTCGGCGGGATCATCGCGTTCGCCGTGATCCGAGGCAGAAGTCAGGTCAATGTTCAGGATTATTATCTCGCGAACAGAGGAATTCGTTGGTGGGAGTCAGGGGCCTCTACGATGGCGACCCAGCTTGGTGCGATCAGTTTCGTGTCTGCTCCGGCGTTTGTGGCGATCAAGGAAGGCGGTGGACTGAAATGGCTCGCGTATGAGTTCGGCGTGCCGCTGGGGCTGCTGCTCGTCATGATGGTCATCCTGCCTATCCTCCATCGGGGAAACCACATCAGTATCTACGAGTACCTTGAACAACGCTTCGATCGCGGCACACGTACCCTGGTGAGCATCCTGTTCCAGCTCGGTCGTGGCCTGGCGACGGCCGTTTCGGTCCTCGCCGGAGGAATCATCATCTCCACCGCTCTCCCCGTTTCCACCGTAGAGGCCATCATCATCGTCGGAGTGGTGACGGTCATCTACGATGCACTCGGCGGAATTCGGGTTGTGATCCTGAGCGATTTCCTCCAGATGATTGTCATCGCGCTCGGTATCCTCATCTGCGGTGGGGCTGCGCTCTGGCTGGTCGGATGGGAAGCTGCGTGGCAGGCCCTCAGTCCGGAGCGATTCCGCATCCTGGACTTCGAGCGTTGGGGCCTGACACCCGAAGGGGAATATGCATTCTGGCCGATGGCGATCGGGGGATTTTTTCTCTACGCATCCTACTACGGATGTGACCAGAGTCAGGTGCAGCGGGAATTGACCGTCGGGAACCTTCGAGATGTGAGACGGTCGCTGCTCGTAAATGTCTTTGGCCGATTCCCCATGGTTCTCCTCTACTGCGTGATGGGGGTGCTCGGGGGGGCGGTCTTCACCTCTCCCGATTTGCTCGGCCAGCTGGCGTCAGCGCTCGATCTCGATGCCGCAGGGGTGACAGAGTCACTGCAGCGTGATCCAGACCGGATGGTACCCATGTTCATTCTCGCCTTCCTGCCGCCGGGTGTGGTTGGCCTCATTTTTGTTGCGATCCTTTCGGCTCTCATGTCAAGCCTCGACTCTGGCATCAATTCCCTGAGCGCTGCGACGATGCAGGATATCTATCGCGTCCACATCAAGCGCGAAGCTTCTGATCGGCACTATCTCATCGCATCCAAGATCACGACCCTCTTCTGGGGGGCTTTCTGCGTGGTGGCGGCCATCGCATTTGCCCAGGCAGGTGAGGGGATCCGTCAGACAAGCATCGTGCTCATCAACGCTGTGGGGAGTCTCCTGTACGGTCCTATCCTCGCAGCCTTCCTCTTGGGAATGGTAGCGCGATATGTGACCGCATTTGAGATCAAGGCTGGAATCGTCACCGGCATCTTTGCCAACATTGCTCTCTGGCAATTGACCACCGTCTCATGGCTGTGGTGGAACTTTGTCGGCTTTGCGGTCACGCTTGCAGTCACCGGGATTCTCTGGCTCGTGCAGATGGGACGAACCGTTCCGCCTGCTCTCGACGAGCATGTCCATTACAGTGCGAAATCGTTGAGAATCTCTCCGCGCATCGCCGGTTCCGTCATCACATACTTTTTCGTGATAGTCCTGATCTCCTTCTTCATCCAGCAGACTCGTTGAATTGTCCGGGAGGCATCACCGGCCTCGAGCCCGACACTTGTCCTGATCCGATCAGCGACGACCCCTACAGGAGATCGAGCTTGAGCGTCACGATCTCGTAGGGACGAACTTCCAGTTCTACTCGACCGCCGGTGATCGCCAAGCTCCCTTCCTTCTCTTCCAACGGATTCACCATTTTCACTTGCGGACAAGATACGCCTGGGGCGGATCACCGGGATTGGGAAGAATGCCCTGCGCGGGACACTGAACCACCCGCTTTTTAAAGCAGAGAGGACGGGGATAAGAAATTAGAGTCTGGAATAAACAGTGCTAAAACGGTCGTAACATTTTGGTAGGATTTTCTAATGACCAGCGGAAATTGCTCGAAAAAGAACCAATATCGGGGATCTCTGGAAGTTTCCGTTAGCTTAGAAGCCTGTTACTCCCCGGCGCCCGACACTCAGCCCTTGATG
>JBHHZW010000145.1:0-6226 GCA_046758305.1 Bacteroidota bacterium
GAGGTTCGGAGACTTGCAATCGAGCAGCTCGTACGGATGAGGGAACATTCCGCCGTTCCTGAACTTCTACCGCTGATCGGCGACCCGTCGAGCGACATCCGGCTTGAGGCCATCCAGGCACTCAAGCTTCTCGGGGATCGAAGGACCGCAAAGGACTTCATCGCCGTAGCGAAGCGTGAGGAAGATGTCGAAATTCGGATTCAGCTCTACGAGGCCGCTCTCGAGTTCGGGGACCCGGAAGCGATCCCCTTACTGATCGACCTGATGGCGGAGAACGGTATTTTCGCCGAGGACGCCTTTGCGAGTTTGCAAGCACACATTGAGTTCGATGTGTGGGAATCCCCGCCTGCCCGGCGGCCAGGTATCCCTTCGGGAAAAGACATCGACCATGCGATGGTGAAATCCTGGTGGCTAAGAAACAACGATAGACTGGTGTGGGAAGACGCCACAAGAAAATTCAAGCTTCAACCATGAACCCGGCAGTTGGAGGAACCGTTGATTTTCATCTGGTTTTCTGTAGATTCTTAGAGTAAAGAAGGGAGATTTATGAATCTGCAACGATCCGTGTCAGCGATTTGGATAAGCGTCCTGATGGTTCTCCCGGTGGCGAACTCCCAGGAACAATTTCGACTTCGCGTTGGTGACGCCGCTCCCGATTTTACTCTCCCATACGCGACGAGAGACTCCATCAACTTTGAGGGGCTCACGTTATCGGAGCGTATCGGCACGAAATACATCATTCTCGCGTTTTATCCGGCTGACTGGAGCGGCGGCTGTACCAAGGAGGTTTGCACAATGAGGGATAGTTTTTCCGACCTTGAGAAGCTCGACGCGGAGGTGCTCGGGATCAGTGGCGATTACGTCTTCTCCCACCATGAGTGGGCCAAGTATCTGAACTTGCCATTCGCGTTACTCAGTGACCACCAGCACGAAGTCGCCAAACTCTACAACAGTTACGATGAGACTTGGGGGTTCAACAAACGCACGGTCTTTGTGGTCGATAAGGAAGGAAAGATTGCATACGTCGACATGAAGTACGATGTTTCGAAGTCGGGGGATTTCAAGCTCCTGCTGTCGAAGATTGCCGAAATACGATAGTTGTAAGATATATGCCGTGCACTCAGGAAGACGTGGAAAGTTTTCCAACTTCAATTATGAATGAAGCAACGGCCGCTTCATTCGAATTCGATGGAAAATCGGTAAGCAGTCGACGCACGAAGTGACGGCTCACATCATCGTTGAAAGACCCGATGAACTTTGTGTACAAACTCAGAGCGCAGGCGTTTCCTCTCAGCTTAGTCCTCCTGCTCAGCTGTTCACTTGACCCCTCGGTACATCGATCCGGCCGGATTGACCCCGATTCCTTACGCTCTCCGGGAGAACACCATCTTTCGAAGATCACACAGTTGACGTTCGGCGGTGAGAATGCGGAAGCATACTTTTCGTTCGACGATACGAGGTTGGTCTTTCAATCGACTCGAGACTCTTTCCGCTGCGACCAAATCTACACGATGAAACTCGATGGAAGCGATGTTCGACTCCTTAGCACTGGCAAAGGTCGGACGACCTGTGCCTACTTTTATCCCGATGGAATGCGAGTACTTTACTCATCGACGCATCTCGCGGGGAGCGAATGCCTTGCCCCACCGGACCGGTCTCGTGGCTACGTCTGGGCGTTGTATAAATCGTTCGACATCTTTCTCGCCGACCTTAGCGGGAATATTCTGCAGCAGCTGACCTTTGCGGAGGGGTACGACGCAGAAGCGACAATTTCACCCAGAGGCGACAAGATAGTCTTCACCTCGATGCGCGACGGTGACCTCGAGCTCTACAGCATGGACCTTGACGGCTCGAACATCCAGAGGCTCACACGTACGAGAGGATATGACGGCGGCGCGTTTTATTCGTTTGACGGTCGGAAAATTGTCTATCGCGCATTCCATCCGACCAGCGAGGAAGCTGTTCGCGTTTACGAAGAGCTTCTCAAGGACGGACTCATTCGGCCGACGCGTCTCGAGATATTCGTCATGGACGCCGACGGGAGGAACATCATACAGGTAACGGACAACGGTGCCGCAAATTTTGCACCTTTTTTTCATCCTGACGGTCAACGGATTATATTTTCCTCGAACATGAACGACCCAAAGCGAAGAAATTTTGATCTGTTCATCATCAAGACCAGCGGCACAGATCTGGAACAGGTCACGTTCAACGAGACGTTTGACTCGTTTCCGATGTTCAGCCGCGACGGTAAGAAGCTTGTGTTTGCCTCGAACCGCAACGCGAGGAAGCACGGGGAAACAAATATTTTCATCGCCGATTGGGACGAGTGAACGCATTAAGGATAATCACGGCTGCGATATCTTTTGTCGTTTGGAGTAGTTGCACACCCTCGAAGGAAAGCCGGACGCCAACAGACAAGCCGGCTGTCATTATCGTAGGAACAATGCAGCATCTGGAAATCGAAGGCGGCTGCTGGTGGTTTCGACCCGACATCGGTGAATCTTACGAACTCGTAGGTGACCTTGCGAAGCAGCTGCACGTCGTAGGCCGCCGCGTCAAACTCAAAATAAGACCGCGCTTGGACCTGGCCAGTATCTGCATGATAGGAACAATCGCTGAAGTGGTCGAGATCATGCGGGTGTATTGAAACCAAAGGAGTTTCTATGCGCTCACGGTTCCTGCTAGTCCTTGTTCTCGCCTCCGGTCTCCTCGCTGCGTTTCAATGTGAGAGATCTTCCCTTCCTCGCCATGAATCGATTACGGCCGAGGAATTTTTCCATCACGTGAAAATACTCGCCTCGGACGAGTTTGAAGGGCGTCGTGCAGGAACAAGGGGTGCCAGGATAGCAGCAGAGTACGTTGCAGATGAATTCAAACGATATGGGCTGAAACGAGTTGGAGATTCTCGGAGTTATTTTCAGCAATTTGAGTTTATTGCTGACCTGCAGCTTGGTTCGGAAAATTTTCTCAGCCTGGTGATTAAGAATGACTCATCACGGTTCCTGCCTCAATACGACTTCATGCCGCTCTCCTTTTCCGATAATGGGAATTTGACCGCCGAAGCAGCATTCGTAGGCTACGGCATCAGCGCTCCTGACCTAAACTACGACGACTACGAAGGCATCGATGTGAAGGGCAAGGTGGTGCTCGCGCTGAGGTTCACACCCGAGGGAGACAAACCCCACATTGAGTTCAGTCGGTTTGCAGCGCTGCGACGCAAGGCCGTGACCGCACGCGAGAGGGGCGCAAGAGCCATCATTTTTGTGAACGGACCCCTAGACGTCGAAGCGGGTGAAGAAGACATTCCATCTCGGTTGCGGCTTGACTATGCGGGTGGACGGGGCGGCATCATAGCGGTGAGCGCCAAGACGAAGGTAGCTGAGGATCTGTTGATGCCGATGGGAATCACGTTGCGAGAAATTCAAACGTTCCTCAACACGGAAAAGAAACCGAAATCCTTTGTAATCCCGGATTCAAAGGCCACCGTTAGTGTAGAGCTCATCGAGAGAAAAGCAACGACTGCCAACGTGGTTGGTCTGGTGGAAGGAAACGATCCTAATCTGAAAGATGAAGTGGTGATCGTCGGTGCTCATTACGACCACCTCGGTTTTGGAGGCCAGGGATCCATGGTTCCCGATACCGTTGCAATCCATAACGGAGCTGACGACAATGCCTCCGGCACGGCCGGGTTGCTGGAGCTCGCCCAGTTGTTCGCTGCGCGCAGGTCAGATCTCAAGCGGAGTCTGCTGTTCATTGCATTCGGCGGAGAGGAGGAAGGCCTCCTTGGTTCTGCTCACTACGTCGAGAATCCGATTGTTCCTCTCGAGAACACAGTCGCTATGGTCAACATGGACATGATTGGGAGACTGAAGGACAGTTCGCTGATCGTCTATGGCGCGGGGACCTCTCCGCTGTGGAACGAACTCATTCAAAAAACAGGCGGTGCCGTAAACTTTCACCTAAAGCTCAATGAAGAAGGCTTCGGTCCCAGTGACCACGCTTCATTCTACGGAAAGGACATGCCGGTTCTGTTTTTCTTCACTGGACTCCATGAAGACTATCATCGTCCGACCGACGACTGGCAAAAGATCCAGAGTGAAGACGCTCAGCGCATTGTACAGTACGTTCATGATCTGGTGTTCGCTATCGCGAACAGGACCGAGCGACTGTTGTTCACAAAGGTCGAAATTTCTCCTCGCCCTGCAACTGACGACACACGTACTCTCCGTGCCTACGTGGGAACAATCCCCGACTTCAGCGAGAGTGGAAGAGGGTACAAAATCGGCGGAGTTGCTGCAGGAAGTCCGGCCGATATGGCAGGCATCAAGGCGGGAGATCTGATGGTCAATTTCGGGGGAAAAGAGATTCTAAATATCTACGATTACACCTATGCACTTCAGGAGTTCAAACCGGGAGATAAGGTCGAGGTTGTCGTCATACGGGATGGTGAGGAATTGAACATGAGGGTCACACTGGAAAGGAGATCACGATAACTCTCGAGAGCCCGTAACTTCTCATGATGTACATCGTGAGGATTCCGGCTTCGTTTTGAGCAATTACAGCATCCTCCTCGCTACTTCTCGCAACGCCTCCTTGCTCAGAAACTTCTGCACCATCGGGAACAGAATGCTGTTCTCCTTGTGAATGTGGTTAACCATCAACTGCACGATCGATTTCGCGGTATCGTGAATCCCGTTAAGAGCAGCAGTGCTCTTCTTATTTTTCGTGATCGCTCTGACGTGCTTCACGAGTTCTTGATAGAGTTTGTGTAATTCCTTGTGCTCTTGACGCATGACTTGCGTCGGGCCTTCAACGTAGTGTTCAATCACCGGAAACAGCGCTTGCTCCTCTTTGCGGTTGTGCTCTCCCACCTCTTCAGCGATGAATCCGACCTCAGCCTGGAATTGGTCAAAGAGTTTTTTTGAGTACCCGTTTCGCATCAATTCTTCACTGCTTTTTCTCAAACGCTGGAGATGCCGTAACACCTCTTCGTGCTCCTTCAAGAACTGAGCAATCGGATCAATCATGACACACCTCTTTCATCTATCGTTCGACAACCGCCTTGAGTCTACGAGGAAACCCGATCTCTCGAAGTCGAATCTGACTGAGACGAACACGCTTTAGTCCTGACTTAACTACCCGATACGCGAGTGGAGAGCGATTCGATTCCGTTTTCTGTCAAGACAAAATCGTCCTCGATGCGCACCCCGAATTCACCGCGTAGATAGATGCCGGGCTCGATCGTAACCACATTTCCTTTCTCGAGCGGCCGCTCGTTGCCCTCGACAAGGTATGGGTGCTCGTGTCCGTCCATTCCCATCCCATGTCCAAGCCGATGGGTAAAATACCGACCAAGTCCCGCCTTCGAGATGACGGCTCGCGCAGTGCGATCGAGCTCCTGACAGGGAACGCCAGGCTTCGCCAACTCCACAGCCGCTTGCTGGGCCTCCAGCACGACGGAAAACACCTCACGGTATCTGGAGGTTGGAACATCTCCCCAGAAAATCGTCCGCGTGATGTCCGACGTGTACCCTTCCACTTGCGATCCTGCATCAATCAGCACGGTCATACCTTTTTTCAACTTCATCCGCTGCGGTTCACCGTGCGGGACTGCGCTGTTCGGTCCAAATTGCACGAGGCCGCCGCCGCTCGAGCCCCGTTTCTGCATTTCCTGGCCCAGCATGCCCACGACATCAAGCTCCGTAAGTCCTTCCTCTAATGATGCATGTACGGCTGAGATCGACGCTGCGGTTATTTTCACCGCTTCGCGAATGAGCTTGAGCTCAAGCGGGCTCTTCACCATCCGCAATTCGTCAAGAACGACCGCACCGCTGACCAAGCGCGCTTCTGGAAGCTCCTGCATCAGACGTCGGTAGGTTTGGTAGTAGATCGTCGGCTCCAGACCAACCACCGCCTTTTGGCTCAACCCCATCGTTTCGAGGACCTGTCGGGCAAGAGCGTGCGGATTTTCATGTTCCTCCCACACATGGATGCGACGAAAAGCGAGATGCCGTTCAAGCAACGACTTCTCGAACGACGGCGCGATTGCCTCGGGTTCCCCACTCTGCGGGACGACCGCCGCAATCAGCCGTTCACTCCGCCACAGCTTTCCCCCGAAGAGATAGGACATGTTCGTACTCGGGGTAACAATAAGAACGTCCATCGACCGCTCTTTCATCAGCTCCTGAGCGCGAGCAACGCGTTCTTCGTAAACTGCCCGTGT
>JBHHZW010000146.1:0-6182 GCA_046758305.1 Bacteroidota bacterium
GTTCCGCCGGGAGCGTGGTCTCCTACGCGCTCGGGATCACGAACATCGACCCGCTGGAGTACGGATTACTGTTCGAGCGTTTCCTGAATCCCGACCGCATCTCCATGCCTGACATTGATGTCGACTTTGCAGACGATCAGCGAGACAAAGTCATCGACTATGTTCGACAGAAATATGGAGCGGATTCAGTTTCGCAGATTATCACTTTCGGAACACTCTCGTCTCGCGCTGTTCTCAGGGATGTCGGCCGTGTACTCGGTGTGCCGTTGAACGTCGTGGAATCGATCACGAAACAAATCCCGGTGTTCCAGGGTCGCGTCACGCGGCTCGCTGATGCGCTCGAGACGATCCCGGCACTAAAATGGCTCGAGGAGACGACGGATGAGAAGCTTCGGGACATGGTCGATATATCACTCGTCATCGAGGGGATGAACCGGAATGCCTCGATGCATGCTGCGGGTGTGGTCATCGCTCCGGGGGATATCAGCGACTACGTGCCGCTTTATAAGACGCCACAAACGGAGCTCATGACACAGTACAACATGAAAGACCTCGAGGAGGTCGGGCTGTTGAAGATGGACCTGCTTGGGCTCCGAACGCTTACGGTGATCGAAAATGCTCTGAAGTTGATCAAAGAGCGTCATGGCGTCGAAATCGACCTAGATGCTCTGCCGGTGGACGACCCGCGGACGTTCGAACTCTTCAGCAATGGTCAGACCGCGGCCGTGTTTCAGTTCGAGTCGTTGGGAATGCAGGATGCGCTACGCAAGCTCAAAGCGACGTCGATTCATGACCTCGTTGCAATGAACGCGCTCTACCGTCCGGGTCCGATGGAGATGATCGAGGACTTCATCACTCGAAAGCACGGTCGACAATCGATCGACTACGTTCACCCTAAGCTTGAGTCGATCCTGAGAGAGACGCACGGCATCATCGTCTACCAGGAGCAGGTTATGAAGATCGCGAGCGAGGTTGCGGGTTTCACGCTGGCGAGGGCTGACCTCATGCGTCGGGCGATGGGAAAGAAGGACAAACGGTTGATGGCACAATTGAAGAAGGAGTTTGTGGAAGGGGCCATTAGGCTTGGAACAGACAGAAAAACAGCCGCTGAGATCTTCGACCTGATCCAAAAATTTGCTTCCTATGGGTTCAACAAGTCGCACAGCGTGGCATACTCTATCGTAGCCTATCAGACTGCATACCTCAAGGCTCACTATCCTGCCGAATACATGGCGGCAACGTTGTCGAGCGAAATCGGCAACACGGACAAGATTGTTGTGCTCATCGATGCCTGTCGGAAGATGGACCTGCCCGTTTTTCCCCCAGACGTGAACGAAAGCGGCGTGAATTTCATCGTGACAGACCAGGGGATCCGGTTCGGAATGTCTGCGATCAAGAATGTTGGCGTGAGTGCTGTCGAGAATATTATCCAGGCATGTCAGGATGGCGGAAAGTTTGGCAGTATTTTCGATTTTTGCCGACGTGTTGACCTTCGGCTAGTCAACAAGAAAACCCTCGAGAGTCTAATCCAGGCAGGAGCGTTCGACAGTGTCCCGGGACATCGTGCGCAGCTGTTCGCGTGCGTGGAGAAGGCCATCCAGTGCGGACAGAGCTCCCGCGGACTCGACCTGGTAGGTCAGTCGAGTTTGTTCGAGGCTTCTCAATTCCTCTCCGATGTGTTTCGATATCCGCCTCTTCCTGAAGTCGAACCCTGGAGCGAATACGAAAAGCTCCACCGTGAGAAGATGGTGCTCGGCTTTTATGTTTCCGGACACCCACTCGCAAGGTACGGGGATGAGGTCAATGCCTTTTCGACAGTCAAATTCGGATCACGTGAAGGACTCCAGGCCGGCCAGGTTGTCCGCGCATGCGGCATCGTCGCCCAGGTGAGAAGAAAAGTTGACAAGAGAGGAAATACGATGGCGTTCGTGATGCTAGAGGACTTTAGCGGCAAAGCAGAATGCATTGTTTTCTCCGACCCCTATGGGAAATACGAACGCTTCCTGCATCTGGACTCGATGGTAATGGTCATCGGTCGGGGGGAGGTGGGTGGCGATGCACTTCGGATCGTTGTGAATGAAGTGTATCCGATGGAGAAAGTTCGTGAGAAATTCACAAGAAGTATCATTCTTTCCATTAATCTCAACGATGTCGAGGAAAACACGGTGGTCGAGTTGCGGAAGCTCATGGAGAAGTACCGTGGGAACTGTTTCTGTTATCTTAATGTTCTGGGTGGCGAGCATCAGCAGGTATATCGGACGAATAGGTTTATCGTGGAACCCAGCGATGAGTTCATCGCGGGGGTCAAACGGATCCTCGGCCCACATTCCATCAAACTTACAACACAGCATGAAACGGAAATCCTGAAAAGGTAGAGCATGAAACCTATCATCATCACAGACGCAAACTTTGAGCAGGAGGTCTTGCAATCTAACCTTCCTGTCCTCATCGATTTCTGGGCTGATTGGTGTGCCCCCTGCAAGATGGTCGCCCCAATCGTGGAAGAGCTTGCGAAAGACTACGAAGGAAAGTTAAAGGTGGGAAAGCTGGACGTTGACGCAAACCCAAAGGTTTCGATGAAGTACGGCATCCGCAGCATCCCGACGCTGTTGGTGTTCCGGAGCGGACATGTGGTAGAGCAGATCATCGGAGCCGTCCCCAAGCATCATCTTGTCGACAAAGTTAGCTCACATGTAGAATCGGCCGCATGATGCTGTATGAAGAAAGCGGAACGCAAGATTGTCATGCATACCCGGCAGAGTCGGGACGTGAGATGGTAGGGGGATTCCCTACGATGAGATCCACATATAGCAGGATCCTGAAGCGGCAGAAGTTGTCATCGCCTTGAACGGAGGGAAGCGAAAAGTACCTACGTTCATCATCGACGATGCTCACATTCTGATCGAATCCTTTCCCTTTACGGTCGATAAACTGACTTCCTAAATGCTACCATTGTCTCCGTGAACCTGGGAGCGAGATACCCTTCGGTGTCTGGCTCTTTTGGTTTTCCAACCTCCCGTATTCGTCCGAGTGATTGCTGAAAGGATCTGAACGATATCCGCAACGTTTGCGACCCGCAGGTCCATCCCCAAATTCCTACAGGAACTCTGCTGTTTGTTAATTTCCTTGATAAAGAAGCTGTCCTTTCGTATATTTTCGTTTGTTTTCACTACCCAACAAGCAGGGAACCCTTGACTCGATGACCTTCAAGAGACGAACTCACACCTGTGGACGGCTGCGGGCTTCCGACATCGGGAAAAAAGTGACGCTGAACGGATGGGTTGATACGCGAAGAGACCTCGGCGGAGTAATCTTCATCGACCTTCGCGACCGCTACGGCAAGAGCCAGGTGGTGTTCGCGCCACAGCACAATCCTGAAGTCCACGAGAGGGCGAAGGAACTCCGGAACGAACATGTGCTCTCCGTGACCGGGAAAGTGGAGAGGCGCCCCCCAGGGACGGAAAACCCGAATCTCGCGACAGGGGAAATCGATGTTCTTGTCGATGAACTCTCAATTCTCAACAAAGCGGATACTGTCCCGTTCCCCCCCGAAGACGGGATTGAGGCGTCAGAGGAGTTGCGCTTGAAATACCGGTACTTGGACCTGCGCCGGCCGACGATGCAGCGGAACCTCCTCCTTCGGCACCGAACCTATCAGATCGTTCGAAGGTATTTCGACGAGAACGATTTCATCGAGATCGAAACCCCGTTCCTTATGAGGAGCACCCCTGAGGGTGCACGGGATTATCTCGTTCCGAGTCGCATCCACCCGGGCAAGTTCTATGCTCTCCCTCAGTCTCCACAGACCTACAAACAGATACTTATGGTGGCTGGGTTTGACCGTTACTTCCAGATTGTGAAGTGTTTTCGCGATGAGGACTTGCGGGCGGACCGACAGCCGGAATTTACGCAAATCGACGTTGAAATGTCGTTTGTGGACGAGGACGAGGTGATCACCATCAGCGAGGGTTTGATGCAGAACCTTCTCAAGCAACTCAAGGGGGTTGAACTGTCGCGACCATTTCCACGACTCACCTATCGCCAGGCAATGGAGACGTACGGAACGGACACGCCAGACCTTCGTTTTGATTTGAGGTTGACCAATGTCTCGGAATTGGTTTCTCATTCCGGTTTCAAGATATTCTCCGAAGTGGTGGCGAATGGCGGCGTGGTGTCCGGCTTTGCCGCCCCGGGGTGTGCGGCGTATACGCGCAATCAACTCGATCTGCTCGTGGAGTACACAAAATCCCTAGGCGCCGGAGGGCTGGTGTATGCCAAGGTTAAATCAAACGGAGTCGAAAGCCCTATCGAAAAATTCGTTGGGAAGGAGCTTCTGCAGAACATGCGTGAGAAGATGGGCGCTCGTGAGGGGGACCTGATTTTAGTGGTGTCCGACAAGTGGGAGACGGCGTACACGATTCTCGGAAAACTCCGCCTCGAGATGGCAAAGCGGTTGAAGCTGCTTGATGAGAACAAGCACAGCTTTGTATGGATCCTCGAGTTTCCACTGTTTAAGTACAATCCCGAAGAAAAACGACTGGCTCCAGTCCACCATCCATTCACTGCTCCCGTGCCTGAAGATATTGACCTCCTCGACTCCTCACCGACGAACGTCCGCGCACGCTCATACGATCTGATCATGAATGGCAACGAAATCGCAGGTGGGAGCATTCGTATTCATCAGCCGGAACTCCAGAGCAAGGTTTTCGGCCTGCTCGGTATTTCCGATGAGCAGGCAAAGAAGAAATTCGGCTTCCTCATGACGGGGTTTCGTTATGGAGCCCCACCGCATGGAGGGATTGCATTCGGACTTGACCGGATCGTTATGCTCTTGGCTGGAGAAAAATCGATCCGGGACGTGATCGCATTTCCAAAAACAAGCAGCGCGATGTCGCTGATGGATGACTCACCCTCCGAAGTGGACAAGCAGCAATTAGGTGAATTGCATATAAGAATCATTTAGCGAGAAAGTGAAATCAAGCTTTTAGTGACGTATCGAAGGAGGCCTTATGGTTGGCATTGTCGGCTACGGTGCATACCTCCCAAGGTATCGCATAAAAGCAGAGGTGATCGCTAGGCAGTGGGGTTCAGATCCTGAAGCTATCAAACGAGGATTGCAAATCTTAGAAAAAACTGTTCCCGGTCAAGATGAAGATACGATTACGATATCCGTGGAGGCGGCAAAGAACGCACTTCGGCGTGCACAAATTGATCCAAAAGAAATAGGGGCTGTATACATCGGGTCAGAGTCGCATCCTTACGCAGTTAAGCCGAGCGGAACAGTCCTGATTGACGCGCTTGGAATCGGTCCCCATGTTCATGTTTCAAGTTATGAGTTTGCCTGCAAGGCTGGAACTGAGGCAATGTATGTTGCATACAGCCTTGTAAAATCAGGTGAAATGAAATATGCAATGGGAATCGGTGCTGACACTTCTCAGGGTGCGCCTGGCGATGCTCTCGAATACACAGCATCAGCTGGAGCCGCGGCTTTCATAATGGGTATGGAGCGGGTGATAGCTGAGGTTCTCTTTACTCACTCATACACGTCTGACACGCCTGATTTTTGGCGGCGAGAGGGAGAATTCTATCCTCGCCACGGGGGAAGATTTACAGGCGACCCTGCTTATTTCAGGCACATTATTGAAGCAGGAGCTGCCTTGTTAGAAAAATCAAAAATGTCACCAAAAGATTTTCAGTATGCTGTATTCCATATGCCGAATGGGAAATTCCCCCTGGAGGTAGGAAAGCGTTTGGGCTTTACAAAAGAACAGCTCGAAGTTGGCTGGCTTGTTCCCTGGATGGGAAATACTTATTCTGGCTCTTCACCTACAGGTCTAGCAGCTATTCTTGATGTTGCTAAACCTGGCGATTTGATTTTTATGGTTTCGTTCGGTTCAGGTGCCGGAAGCGATGGCTTCATTTTTCGAGGGACTGAGCAGATTACAGAAGTTCAAGACCGTACAGTAAAGTTGGAAGAAATGCTGCACAAGAACAAGATCCATTTAAACTACGGTGAGTATGCAAAATTCCGCCGTAAGATCAAGATTAATGAATAAGGAGGCCCCACTATGAGAGACGTGGTTGTAATCGGGGCTGGCATGACGAAGTTCGGCGAGCTCTGGGGTAAATCGATAAGAGATATTTTTGTAGAAGCAGCTCAAAAGGCAATCGAGGATGCGGGA
>JBHHZW010000147.1:0-6146 GCA_046758305.1 Bacteroidota bacterium
CAGCAAAACACCGGGAAGCTCTGAATCGAGAGCGTGGAAGTCGTGGAGGACAAAGCGCGGGCCGACGGCTGGCAAGAGGAAATAACCGATGTAGGAAAAGTAAAAAGCATAGGCGAACAGAAATACCGCATACCGAAACCCGCCAGCGTTTCTCCGACGGAACAGCTCGTAGCCAACTGAAAGCAGAATGAAATAGTAGGAAAAGTAAGCGGTTTGTAAGATTTCCGTCAGAAGCGGATGAGCGAATTGCATCACCCACTCTGTAGGGTTAACACCAAAGAGTGCGTAGTCAAGACGAATCAAAAGATCATCATAGTCTTTTCCGTGAATTGGATAACCCATGAAGTAGACTTCCTTGAATCCGAAGAACAGGATGGGAATGATGTACCAATTGTGGATGAAATGGAATAGCTTGCTATTCCGCGTTCCGGACTGATACGCGATAAAGATGAGTCCGAAAGTCAATGCACTGTTCACAAGTACGAGAATCCACCACAAGGAAATTCTCGAGGAAAAGACAACGTTGATGATCGACAGGGCAGTCGCAAACACAATTGTGACGACATCGGAAGTACGCAGGTAGGAACAGATGAGCTTCAGGCGCATCGATTCACCAATTCACGACTGTCTGAGTTTCAGCGGAGGTAGATGAGCGTCATGCAAACGAAGTAGATTAGGAGCCCAAGAGCGTCGTTCGACGTCGTGATCAGGGGTCCGGTGGCAATGGCCGGGTCGAATTTCAGCTTCGCAAGGCCCAAGGGAACAATCGCCCCAACAACCGTCCCGTTCGTTACCACGACAAGCAATGATATCCCGACCGTCAGGCCAAACCGAGCATCGTTGAACCAGTACAACGAGATAGCAAAAATGAGCACGCTGAGAACCACGCCATTCGTCAGGGCCACCCCCATTTCTTTCAGCACCCGCTTCCGGGTTTTCCCAAGCCAGATTTCGCCAGTCGCGAGTCCACGCACGACGAGAGCCGACGACTGGATGCCGGCATTACCTCCCAACGCCATGATGATCGGAATGAAAAATGCAGCTGCAACGATCTTCTCGATCGATGCCTGAAAATTTCTCAGCACGAACACGGAGACGAGCTCTCCTGCGAAGGCAAGGAGCAGCCACGGCAGGCGAATCCGTGAGGCCTGGAATATCGTCGAGCCCGCCGTTTCTGCACCTGCCAGACCCGCCATCTTCTGAATGTCCTCAGTATTCTCCTCGACGATGACATCGACCACATCGTCAACGGTGATCCGACCGATCACACGGTTTTCACTGTCAACGACCGGCAGTGAGAGGATGTCATATTTCTTGAAGATCTCAGCCACTGCCTCCTGGTCCAGGTCTGCCTTCACGCTGACGACCTCGGAATCCATCACTTTGTAGAGCTTGCGATTCGGGCTGTGCATTACCAGGTTTTGGAGTGGCACGTAGCCGCACAGTTTCCCGTCGCCATCTACGACGTACACATTGAGTACCTGGCCACCGAGTTTGGCCATTTTGCGCACTTCCTGGATGGCCTTCTTGATCGTCGTGGTCCGATCCAAGGCGATGAATTCCCGTGCCATGATCCCGCCAGCGGTATCATCGGGATAGCGCAGAAGTTCCTCCACCTGGGCGGAATCCTCTCTCGGAATGGCCGCTAACACCTTCCGAGCCACTTCCTCCGGCAGCTCAGCCACGAGATCCGTCGCGTCGTCAGAGTCCAGTTGACCGACGATGCTCGTCAACCGCTCGGAGCTTAACATCTCCAGGAGCGATTGCCGGACCCCGGGGTGCAGCTCCAGCAACACCTCACTGGCCGTTTGTGCGTCGAGGAGCTCGAAGAGCATCAGCCATTCATCAGGCGCGAGATGCTCGAGAATGTCCGCAATGTCAGCAGGATGGAGGTCGGCCAAAATGTTGAGCAGCACGGTCCGAGCACCTTCACGGATGAGTTCCGTAATGTCCTCCATTAACTCGTCGTCCACTTCGATGGTACGGACACCCCGCCGCCGCTTCACCTCCGACTCTGAGGCTCGAATTTCTTCTCTGTTCAAGGATTCATCCATGCTCAAGTAATTCTGCGATCCGGTTGGTGAGTTTGACAAATTCCTCCACCGTGAGGTCCTCCGGCCTCCGCGACAGGTCAAATTCGACCTTCTTCCAAAACTCCCCGTTCGTCAGCGGAAGCTTTATGTACTTCAAACTGTTGAGAAGGGTTTTGCGCCGTTTTCCAAAGGTCGACCGCACGACCTGCCGGAACAAGTGTTCATCCTTCAAGGTGTAGAAGGGCCTCCGAGAAAAATCGAGACGGAGAAGAGCGGAGTCCACCTTCGGCCTCGGATAGAACGCATTTGGAGAGACTTCAAACAGCAACGTCGGCTTGCTGTAGAACTGACAGAGCACAGAGAGTATTCCATAGTCTTTCGTCCGGGGGCTCGCGACGATGCGTTCCGCAACCTCCAGTTGAACCATCACGACAGCGTCGTGAACGGCATCGCACGTATCGATGACCTTGAACAAAATCGGACTCGTGATGTTATACGGGAGGTTCCCGACGACCCGAAACTTCTGTCCACACTCCTGCGCAGCCTTGCGTAGATCGAATTCGAGAAAATCTTGCTGAACCACCCGCGTCGTCTCTTCTTGATACTCGGAACGAAGCAACGGCACGACGCGTGCATCGACCTCCACTAGTACCAACTGCTTGGCCCGATCCCGAAGAAATCGGGTCAGGGCACCTTGGCCCGGACCAATTTCGAGAATCACATCTTCAGAATGAACATCGAGTGCGCGGGCAATCTTGCGAGCTATGTTTCCGTCGATAAGATAGTGTTGGCCGAGTCGCTTCTTCGGTTTGAGCCCCTGCATGATCACCGGGTCAGTCCGTCATGGCTTCTTTTTCTTCGGCGGGAATAGTCTATCAAAGATATCTTTCGCTTCCCCCTTTGCCTGTTCCTCCAACCTTTTCTTTTTCTTCTCGGCTTCTACTCTCAACTCTTCTTTTTTCTTTTCGATTTCTCTCTTGATCAGCTCTTTAGCAGCCCTCTTCTGCATTTCCGTATCGAGCTTCAACACAGGATCGGTGAGAGTCCCCTTGATCCGAAAATTGAGCGTCAGCCGACCCCGATCATCTTTGAGAGCATCGGTGAGCTTCTGAGCAAGACCGCTGATTTCCACGCGCTCAGAGAGCTTAGCCGAAAGCTTCACGACCATGGCGTAATCCATGGAACCGTCCATCCCGTGCGAACCACCGATCAGGAAATCCGCATCGCGTGCCTCGATCTTCACGTCGCTGAGAAGAATCCGGCCGTTTGCAATCGCGAACTCGTTCGTCCACCGCTTGAATTCGACGTTTTTCAGCTCCTTGATGTCGAGTGAGTTGGCGAGCGCGTCGAGTAACTTAATGCCTTCGAGCTTCCCATCCCGGATCTGAATTTTTCCGTCCCCACTCACAGTTGTGGGCACCACACCGAGCGCATCGGTCAACTGACCACGCATGTTCGACTGCATGGAGAACTTTCCGAACACATACTTGCTGAACTGAGTGAAGGGCGCCAGCGCTTCGTGAGCCTGCAGATTCGACACATCGAGCGTGATGTCGAACTGCGGTCGCTGAACATCCTGGAGCCCAAGGGTACCATTCGCGATCACCGAGCCGCCAAATGTGTTCAGGAAGAGATTCTTCAGCGTGATCACGTTTGCGTGTCCGGTCAAACTCCCACGCACGTTCTTGAACTGAAATTGTTCGAGGTTGAGTGTGCCGATGGACACATCAGAGTCCATGTCGATCGGTAAAGCGGCGAGGGCGACCGGCTCGTCGCTCGGCGTCAGTGAGACATCCATCCGGTTGGATCGCATCGTTACTCGCGCGTAAGGTTTCGCGGCATCTGCAACAGGCTCGAAGATGAACGAAAGGTAGTTCCGGACGAACAGTAAGATAGCAAAGTCGGATTCTCCCATCAAGAATGAAATGTTCGGTGCTACAATGTTCTGATTGTTGAAGGAGACTCTTCCGGTGAGCTTCCGAATCGCTTTCTGAGGATCGCCCGTGAGAATGGAAACATTGCTTAGGTCGACCAACCCTGACGATTTCATAGCTTCCGGTTTGTTCACCAACCCGCCCACCTCAACCTTCGCCCGGAGAGATCCGGAGAGCTCTAAACCCTCATCGATGGGATAAAAGTTCTTCACCTCCGCCAGGTCGATTGTTCCGTTCAATGAGCCCTGCACGCGAGGGTTGTCAAAATCGGTGAGGAGGAATAGAGCATGCACGCTATTGTTTCCTAGCTGTGCCGTGAGCGTCTCAACGTTGAACCGGCTCGTCGTCGCTGTCTTTTCGAACGAGGACGACAGCGCGATATTGGACATTGACTGTGGAAGGTCCGGATACTGGATCGATCCATCCGTGATGGAGAGAGTTCCCCGAATGTCAGGCGTTTTTCCTTGCCCGACGGGTCCCTGGAGGGTGAGATTCACATGTACCTTCCCGGACGTCCTCAGTCCTTCGACGGTCTTCACAACTCCTCGAGGAAGCGATGCGAGCAGTTCCTCGATATCTGCGGAACTCGACGTCAAAGCGAGATCAACATTCGGAACAGTCTCAAGGTTCGTCACGCGACCCTTGAGGTCGAGGGCAATCTCCTGGAGGTTGAGCGAGGCCGACTGAATCTCGAGGCGCTGCTCGCTCGGGTACACTGTACTCCTCTGTTTCAGTGAAAGGTTTAGACCAGTGACCATCGGGTTTTCCGCGGTCCCATACTGGATCCCGATGCAGTAAGTCTCACTCTCGACATAGACCTCCTCTCCGCCACGGAGCACCTCAGCGCTCACCACCGAGTTGAGGTTTTCAACTCCCAGAATCGAGTTTTCTCTATGGTCCAGAAAAACGAGCTTCCCGTCGTAAATCGCGAGATTAGCGAGCAGAAGCGCCTCCAGGGCCGGAGACTCCGCGCCTGTTTCCGAAGGTCCAGAGCTTGCAGGACCGGGTGATTGACCGAACGCAAGATTGGATTGGCCCCTTTTCGTCGTCTCGAGGAAAAGCCTTGGGTTTTTCAATACGATCGAGTTGATTTCCACGCGATTCTTCAAGAGGGGCCACAGTTTGAGGTCGAGCGTCAATTTAGGCAGCTCCAGCAAGGGGCGATCGCTGAATCCTTCTTCGCCTCGATTTGAGACCTCTAACCCGTTGACCTCCACTCCGATCGGAGGGAAGATCCTTAACGAGACGTGTTCGAGCTTAATGGTGCGCTGGGTCGCATTCTCGAGAGGAGGGATCAACAGTGAAGTCAGCCGGTTGCTCGTGAAGATGAGCTTGAGCGCGACCACTGCCGCCACGAGCAAAACAAACGGGACCACGACAACGAAGGTCCAGACTTTTGCTTTCCGAGTCAATCTTCTCCCTTCAGGTTCTCGTCTTTCTGAAAAAAACGCTGTGTAATATAGTTAATGTAGTCAAAAGAATCAACGAAACGAGCGACGGGAATGCCCACATGCGTTCCGTTGCTTCTAAGTCGGAAATGTGTTACATTGACCGTCGAAATTTTTCACAGCGCGATTCATGGTCGAAAAACCACGTTCCGTGTCCAATCAAAAGCAGCGCTTCCGGCGACGGCGCCCCAATACATCGGTGCAGCGTCGGTCGGGATCTCAGCGTTACAATCAGCGCGACGGCCGGGCGCGCTACGAACTTTCAGTCGTCATCCCTCTCTATAATGAGGAGGAGTCAGTGGACGAGCTCGCCCGACGGGTGAAGAACGCCTTGAGCCCTCTTGGCGTCTCATTCGAAGTGATCTTTGTGGACGATGGCTCCACGGACCGTTCGTTCGATCGGTTGAAGGAAATCCATCGCCACGACCGGAGGTTCCGCATCATCCGATTCCGGCGGAATTACGGGAAGTCAGCTGCTCTCTCGGTCGGATTCCGTCATGCCGCGGGTTCGTACATCATCACGCTTGACGCGGATTTACAGGACGACCCGAGTGAAATTCCCAGACTCCTCGACATGCTCCGGAACGACTACGATCTGATTTCCGGATGGAAGAAAAAGCGTCACGATCCCATCTCGAAAAAGGTTCCCTCACGGCTGTTCAACTTCGTCGTCTCAAAAATGACTGGCATCAAGATCCACGATTTCAACTGCGGTCTGAAGGGCTACCGCC
>JBHHZW010000148.1:0-6124 GCA_046758305.1 Bacteroidota bacterium
TCTATCGGCAGATCCAAGCTGCGTCAAGCAATGACCCAAGCATCCACATCTTCACCAATCTGACAGGTGTAGGCAACATCGAGGTCAACGCATTCCAGCGCTATTCGAACGTCGCGATCCAGAAGTCGATCCGCGAAGGCTTTGGTCTCGTAGTCTCCGAGTCACTCTGGAAAGGCACACCCGTAGTGGCAGGACGGGCAGGAGGAATCCCGATACAGATACCACATGGAGCAGGAGGTTTTCTGGTGGACTCAGTGGAAGAATGTGCAGAGCGAATGGTGCGGCTGCTTAAGAACCCTGAAGAGGGCAAATCACTCGGGGCACAGGGAAAGAGTCTCGTCCGCGAACGTTTTCTGCTAACCCGTCTGATTGCAGACGAGTTGCGGTTGTATGGCTCTCTGCTGGGGGAACTTCCCAAGGTTGTGGAACCGGTCGCAACAGTGGGATTAGCAGGCGAGGTGCGCGACCCAGTTTGCGGTATGAAGGTGAGTCCCAGCAACTCGCTCACCGCTCGGCACGAGGATCGATCGTTTTACTTCTGCTCCTCAATCTGCGAACAGTTATTTACATCAAATCCTGACCGCTTTCTGCGGGCGGAGCTGCATCGACATTAGCGGATTACATATGCAGGAGGAAAGCCGTTGCATGTCGACCATGGGGAGAGTGGATCGGGTTCGGTGGATATTGAACGACTCATTGGTAGACTGGAAAGATCGTGCAGGAAGGGGGATTGCATTGAACTTTCATGTAGTGGGGTTTCTGGTTATTATTCTGTTTCAGTTTTCATCCGCTCAGAGTTTGCAATTTCCCCAAGATGAAGGGAAACATAACGGCGTTGATTTTGAAAGTTGGTCTTTGCTGGCGCACCTTTCGGGGCAGGACTCTGGCAAGTTTGGAATTGCGATATTCTTTTTCAGAGGTAAAATCATTGGACTGAACGCAAGCGGGGTGTACGTAGTGGTGGTGGATGAAGAGCAACAAACGTTTAACAATTACCAGAAAGTTCAACTGCCGTTGATTAATCGGGCGACGCATACAAGGGGCAGATTGATGGAGAAGTATGGACGTAACGTCGTGAAGCGCGATCCGGAAGGCGGTCCGTATCAAGTGGCGATTGATATCAAAGATTTCAAGTTGAACCTGTTGATGGATCCGAGCAAAGCCTTGATTGATGTAGGCCGCATTGCAGTCGGAAGCAAACGCTACACTCGTTCTTATGCTGCACCTCGCGGAAGAGTTTCCGGACGGATGCAGTACCAGGGTAAAGAGACCGTCCTCAGCGGAATCGGCCTATTTCAGCACCAGTGGGGGGATACGCCCGAAAAGTACGCCGCAAGCAACATGTTTGTCGTTCATCTGGATGACGGAGCGGATATTATAGCTTATTATAGTGATAGATTTCCGGACATCAACAATCTGGTTCTTTCTGATAACAAAGATATCGTTGTCTCTATGCACGATTTTAATGCCCGGCCGGATACGCTGTATACCGTTGACGCGACGCGTGATCGGTTTGAATTGGGCTGGAAAATCGAATCCGAAATGCGCGATCTATCACTCTTCCTCAAACCATCATTTGACGGTCAGGAAATCTCCATGCTGGGAACATCCTACTGGCTGGCACGTTGCCAAGTGGAGGGCTGCTTCGGCGGTCAGTCTCAGAGCGGCATTGGATATATTTACATCCGGGAAGCAGGCCGTTAGAAACTAGAGGAATATTAACCGTCGTAACTTGCACTGATGAACTTGGAACGTGGACGTATTGCCGGAAAGGGGATGTTATGATGAGAATATCCAAGGAGAGTTACTGGTGAAAAAACACCTCGCCATACTTTTTGCCTGTTTGGTTGTCGTAATGACCGGCTTTGGACTCACGCTACCGGTGTTGCCGTTTTATATCGAGCGTCTAGCATTGACTGGGGGTGCAACGTCGACGGAAGCGTCGGTGCACGTGGGAGTGTTGACTGGCATATTCGCGTTAATGCAATTTTTCTTCGCGCCGCTTTGGGGCAAGTGGTCAGATCGTGTCGGTCGGCGTCCCCTCTTTCTGATTGGTTTGGGTGGTTACGCCATCTCCATGGTGTTATTCGGTGTGGGAACTAATTTGGCAATGTTCTACACGGCGCGAATTCTTGGTGGTATCCTTTCCTCAGCCGTATTGCCAGCAGCGTATGCTTACGTTGCCGATGTCAGCTCGGAGAATGAGCGAGTTCGCGGAATGGCTTGGCTGGGGGGCGCAATCAGTTTCGGCATTGTTATCGGCCCCGCATTGGGTGCGTTGTTAACGCAACAGGATTGGAACTGGGTGGTTCGTCTCAGCCCCTTTGTTGTGGATGACTTTTCCATGCCTTTTTTCGCAGCCTCCTTGCTCGCAATCGTAACCTTATTAGTCGCAATGCGTTGGTTGCCTGAATCACTGTTACCGTCGAGTGCTCAACCTCCTGAGCGAATAGAACAAATGCACGGGGCTTTCAAGTCGAAATCCCCTTGCTGGTTCAAACGAGACTCATTTGGCGGTTTGCTGGCATTATCTTTTCTCGCTCAGTTCGCCTTGGCTCTGTTTGAGGGTACATTTGCTCTCCATGCACAGCGCGTAATGAATTTCGGCCCTGCCCAGATGGGCGGCGTGTTCATGGTTTGTGGCTTAGTCATGGCTGCCGCGCAGGCTAGTTTTGTTGGTTGGCTCATCAGTCGCACGGGTGAAAAACCTCTGTTGCCGATTGGTTTCGGCTTGATGGGAGTTGCTTTAGTCTTACTCATGACGACACAAACGATGGCTCTTATTCTGGTCTATGTTGGATTCTTTGCGCTCGGCGTGGCGATGCTCAACCCGAGTTTAGCGGCGTTGGTGACCAAACGCGCCGCCGATAGATGGGGTGCAGCGTTAGGCCTGCAGAACGCTGCCAACAGCTTGGGTCAGGCTAGCGGCCCGGTCCTAGGGGGATTGTTGTTTGCGTGGCATATTCACGCGCCATACTTGCTCGCGGCGTTACCATTGATTGGAACAGCAATCTTTATTGGTCGGGTCACTTTGCTGAAGCAAAGCTAAATACCATGTTTCAATGGCGGTTGCCAGCATATTGAAGGAATTGTCCAGTGCGTTTATCGGTCTCATAGTCCTGAAATTGATAGGAGGACGGATCGAACATGAACAATCCAAAGCAAGTCATCACCCCCCTAGCGCTGGTAATAATCGTAATCACCGCAGCGCTCATCGGTACACTCGTCGGGGGTGGCGCAGTCTATCTGGCGGTGAGCGATCGTCTCTCTGCACCTTCGGCCCAAACGCCAATCGAAACAGGAACTGAAATTCCTGTTCATGTCGAGGCGCAAACCGTGCGAACGGTTGATGTGCGGACGGCCGTCACGAATGCTGTTGCCAAGGTTGGCCCAGCGGTCGTCACGGTCATAAATCATCTCTCGACTGGCGGCTTCAACCCTTTTTTCGGACAACTGGACTCGGACCCCAGGGCCTCTGGCTCCGGCGTCTTTATCTCAAGTGAGGGTTATGTCACAACGAATAATCACGTTGTCCGTGGCAGCAAATCACTGGAAGTGATTCTGCGTGACGGACGGACCATTTCGGCAGAGCTCATCGGCACAGATGCGTTTGCTGACTTGGCAGTGCTGAAAGTGGCCGATCCCCCTCCGGCCGCGGCAGAGTTCGGCAACTCTGACATGCTCAAACCCGGCGAAACTGTTATTGCCATTGGTTCACCTCTGGGTGAATTTCAAAACACGGTCACGGTAGGTGTCGTGAGCGCAACTGGGCGATCACTGTTAACGGGGGAGGCTTATCAGATGGAAGACCTCGTCCAGACAGACGCCGCGATCAATCGTGGGAATTCCGGTGGACCGTTGGTAAACTTGGCTGGCCAGGTAATTGGTATCAACACCCTCATCGTGCGCGGTGCCGGGATCTCTGGCGACATGGCAGAGGGCCTCGGGTTTGCGATTGGGTCCAATACTGTAAAGGCTATCAGTGATCAGTTGATCGCCCAGGGTTATGTCACCCGCCCATTCCTTGGTATCCAGTGGCAATTGGTTACACCAGACGTTGCGCGGAGGTACAGGCTTCCGGTTCGATGGGGTATCTACATCACTCACTTGATGCGGGATGAGCCCGCGGAGGAAGCAGGGCTGCGTGAGGGCGACATCATCACCAAACTCGGTAGTGACGAAATCGACGAGAATCGTCCTTTCATCAATCTACTGCTTAGACACAAGCCGGGCGAGAGACTGGAGATCTCGTACGTTCGCGATGGCCAGACTCGCACAACTACAGTCACGTTGGGGACACGTGCGCAATCGTAAGTTGCTGCACACTGTGGGGAATTCCACCAGCTGGCGCTGGTAGAGTGCATGGCCCTTGATGACCCAGAAGGGTGGGAAATTTACTATAGGTTCTGAAGCAATCCGAGAGGTTTGAAAAACGCCGCAGTCTATCACAATACTAGGAAAAAGTTCAATGTTTCATCTGCGTAAATTATCAACTCCTTGGAAAGGAAAATGCTATGGTACACGATCCTGTTTGCGGGATGGAAGTAAAAAGTCCTTCGGAATATCGTTCGCAGTTTCAGGGGACGGCCTACGAATTTTGCTCGCAGGCGTGTAAATCGAAGTTCGACGACGAGCCGCGCAAATACATCAAGCCGACACCTCACGTACAGGCGACAAACCGAACAACAAGCGATGGCACGGAGCGGATACAGATTCCGATCGTTGGAATGAACTGCGCCTCGTGCGCACTGACGATCGAAAAGCAGATTGAGAAGCTTCCGGGCATCGAACGGACAAACGTCAACTACACGACGGAGCGAGCGTATGTTGAATTTCATCCTCGCGATGTAAGAACATCGCAAATCGTTCGAGCGATAAGTTCTGCCGGATACAAAATAGGCCAGGCAACATTAAAGCTTGGCATCAGCGGAATGCATTGCGCCTCGTGCGTGGAGAAGATCCAAAATGAACTCCTATGCAGTGCCGGGGTTCTCACCGCGAGCGTTGATCTTGGATCAGAATCAGCCGTCATCACTTACATCCCTACGTCTGTCAACATCGGGCAGCTGAAGTCGATCATCGAACGGCTCGGTTACCAGACATTCGACTCAGCCTCTCCTGGGAGGGCCGGAAAGAAGGAAGCCAAAGAACCGGTCGACGAGAACCAGATAGCAAGAGAGCGGGAATACAAAACACTGATGCGCAAGTTCATCTTTGCCGCGGTTCTCTCCATTCCTGTCATGCTTTTCAGCTATCCTGAGCTGCTTGGCCTCCCTCCCCAATTTCAACGTGGGAGCGAAACATTGGGCTACATATGGATGGCCATGGGGTTGCTGAGCTTGCCTGTGATGTTTTGGTCAGGGTCTCAGTTTTACACCGGAGCCTGGGCTGCATTTAAGAATCATTCAGCCAATATGCACACCCTGATCGCTACTGGCATCACGGCTGCGTGGTTGTATTCAACTGTCGCTGTTCTCTTGCCCGGCATTTTTCCTCAGGAAGAACTGGCGGATCAATTCTATGACGTTGTCTTCGTCGTTGTAGCGCTTGTCGTGCTCGGAATGGCGCTGGAGATTCGCGCAAAAGGGAAAAGCTCGGAAGCAATCAAGAAACTTATAGATCTGCAAGCGAAAACGGCGCGCGTGGTTCGGGATGGAAAAGAGGTGGATATTCCCGTGGAAGAGGTTGTGTTGGATGATGTTGTCCTCGTCCGTCCAGGCGATAAAATTCCGGTCGACGGTACCGTTGTCGAAGGATCTTCAGCCGTAGACGAATCGATGGTTACGGGGGAGTCCATTCCAGTAGAAAAGCACGAGGGGGACGAAGTCATCGGTGCGACCATCAATAAAACGGGCTCGTTTAAATTCAAGGCAACGAAAGTCGGAAAAGATACAGCACTGTCACAGATCATCGAGCTCGTGCAGCAGGCCCAAAGTTCTAAGGCACCGATCCAGCGTGTCGTTGACAAAGTCGCCGGTTACTTCGTCCCCGCGGTAATCATTCTGGCAATTCTAGCGTTTGTGGTCTGGTATGACTTTGGTCCTCAGCCCAACCTCATCTATGCGCTGATCATCTTTGTAACAACTCTAATCATCGCCTGCCCCTGTGCGTTGGGACTTGCCAC
>JBHHZW010000149.1:0-6112 GCA_046758305.1 Bacteroidota bacterium
GCATTCGTTTTGAACTGGAAAAATTGAAAACGCGATTGCAGCTTCCGATTGGTTTACATGAGAAGATCGAGCCGGGCGTACCCTATGAGTCGGCAGATCCGGAGGTATTTCGTCGCTGGGGGATGGCGCTAGGTTTTCCCATGATGTCGGAAAATTCTGAAATTCTCGGATTTTTGGTTTTGGGAGAAAAGAAATCTGGCCAGCGATTCAGTGTCGAAGACGTTGACCTGCTGAATACCGTGACCACGCATGCCGGTTTGGCAATCGAGCGCATCACGCTGCAGTTTAAATTGATGCTCGAACACGCCGAAGCCCAACGCCTTGAGGAATTGAATCGGCTCAAATCGGACTTTGTTTCCTATGTTTCTCACGAACTCCGTACACCGCTAACTTCGATTAAGATGTTTGCAGAGTTGCTAAAAACTGGGACTCGTAAACTGGACAAAAAAGCTCAAGAATACGTGCGGATCATCGAGGGGGAAAGCGATCGCTTGAACCGGATGGTAAATAATATCCTCGATTCTGCGAGAATCGAGAGAGGGGTTAAGCAGTTCATCTTCACCGACGTCGACCTTCGGAAGATCACTGGGGATGTCCTGAAATCGATGAGGTACCAGCTTGAAAAACACAGGTTCCGTGTCGAATTAAAGACATCAAAACGGCCCCTGCCAATTCATGCCGACCCCGATGCAGTTGCCCAGGCGCTTATCAACCTCGTTTCCAACGCAATCAAGTACTCCACCAAAAGGAAATATCTCAAGATCGCGTTATCGCGGAATAGCGAATGGACCTTCTGCCGAGTCGCTGATCGAGGCAGCGGAATCTCGGAGGAAGTATTGCCTCATCTGTTTGAAAAATTCTATCGTGATCCTTCACACAGTCTTCGAGTGCAAGGGGTGGGGCTTGGATTGCCGTTGGTCAAACACATCATGGAAGTGCACGGTGGGAAAGTTGAAGTGAAGAGCGAAATCGGGAAGGGGAGTTCATTTACTCTTTGCTTTCCTCTGGAGAAAAGCGATAACCAAAGGAGGCGATGAGTTCAATTCTCGTCTCGACTTGTTGTTTACAGGGCGCGTCAAATCGGCCGGGAGCCGCCGGTCTGTACTCGGTTTCCAGCGCTCTGCCGCTCACCGTACATAGATTCGTACTCGGGAACCCACGATGGCGACCCAAAAGAGAAAGATCTTGATCGTCGAAGACGACCGCGCCGTCGCCACAGGGCTGAAGGATCTTCTTCAGTCCGAAAACTACACAGTTCTCGTCTACACCGACGGAAGAGCAGCGCTCAGACAGGCATTTACAGTCGTACCCGATCTTGTTCTCCTTGATGTAAACCTTCCGACACTCGGCGGTTTCGAGGTCTGTCGGCAGTTACGCGCTCGAGGTTATGTCAATCCCGTCGTAATGCTGACTGTGCGCATGGAGCAAATCGACAAAGTCCTTGGACTCGAAGCAGGTGCAGATGATTACGTGACGAAACCATTCGACACGCGGGAGATCTTAGCCCGTGTTCGAGCGCAAATGAGACGCTTTGAGAGATCGTCCCAGGCGTCTGCAACAACAGCCCAGATTAGAGGGTTAGAAAAATATCGGCGCAGGCTTCTCACGGTCATGTTCACTGACATCAAGGATTATTCAAAGAAGATGAACGAAAATGAGAAGCTCGCGCTCACTCTCTTGAAGATACACAACGACAAGATGAATCGAACAGTGACTCGCCATGGCGGAAGAGTCGTTGAAATCATCGGGGACGCTTTTCTCGTTTCTTTCGAGAGCGCAGTGAAGGCTGTTCAGTGTGCGGTGGCGATCCAGCAGGACTTCAAGACGTATAACCGGACGAAGCCGAGAAAAGAACATATTCTGGTTCGGATTGGAATCCACCTTGGCGACATCGTCGAGTTCGAAGGGAAGCTGAAGGGAGACACGATCAACATCGCTGCACGCATACAGCAGTTCTCTACCGCGGGTCGTGTCAGCATCTCCGACAGCGTCTTTAACGCCATTAAGAACAAGATACACGTCAAAACGGCGAGTCTCGGAGAACGTCGGATTAAGAATATCAAACAACCCGTCAAGGTTTACAGATTGAGCGTGTAGGGGCTCCATGCTGCATCGGTCTCGATCGGTCTGATTAGTGGGCTCTTGTTCTATCGATACTCTTGCGAATAACGTTGTATACATCGAAATCGCGATGCATGTGCGCGCAAGAGAGGCCGTACGTGTTCCTGCATCTCAAAGGAACCATTTTGCCTGTCGTTTCCCCTTAATAAAATCATCTCGGGCAAACCATGAAAACCATCTTGATCGTTGAAGACGATCCGTCGATCCTGCGCGGACTCGAAGACGCGCTGGTGCAGGAGCATTTCAATGTCCTCTCCGCGACCGACGGCGAAAAGGGCTATCTGCTGGGGAAGCGTGAGAACATCGATCTGATTATTCTCGACCTGATGCTGCCCAAGAAAAACGGTCAGGAAATCTGTAGAGACTTGAGAAATGATGGAGTGAACACTCCGATTCTCATGCTCACGAGTAAGAAGGAAGAAACGGACAAGGTCTTGGGTTTAGAACTCGGAGCCGATGATTACGTCACGAAGCCGTTCAGCATTCGCGAGCTCATCGCACGAGTCAAGGCCCTTCTGCGGCGGAAGGTCGAACTCAAGAGAGAAATCGATGACTATGCGTTCGGTAACGTCCACGTCGATTTCAAGAAACAGGAAGCGATCAAGAACAAGAAAGCACTGAAACTATCAGCGACGGAATTTGAGATCTTAAAATATTTCGTCCAGCACGAAAGCGAAGTTGTTACACGCGATATGCTGCTGGATGAGGTATGGGGATACGAGACATTCCCGACGACCCGCACTGTTGATAACTACATCCTCTCTCTGCGAAAGAAAATCGAGGACAATCCTTCCAAGCCGAAACACCTGCTGACGATCCACACTGCAGGCTATAAGTTCGTGAAGTAAGGATGACGCGATTATCCGTTGCGACCCTCGGTCGGAACGAAACCCCGTCCCGTCAAAAACAGGGGGGATGGTTGAAAAGTCTCAATTCCTAACGACTGCCTGTTAATTCCAATCCCAAATTCTTGCCTGCCCCAAAAACATCTCTTTTCTTGAAGTAACGATTCGTATCTCCAAGACTTCTCTGCCTGCCTCAGAATAGCATCTTAGGCAGTCAGGACTGCGACAACCCTGACTCTCTGCTCCGAAGGCACCCCCTAGGGCGTACCTTTGCTGGATTCTCTCTGATTTTCAATCGCTAATTTCGAATCCGCAATCCGCTCCGAAGCAATCGAGATTATGAAAAAGCTCCTAAGTGTCCCTTCGGGACAATCCCCACTCAGTACTTAGCAATCATCAGTCACCATTCATCGATCGTCAATCTTCCACCTTTCTCCGTCGTCCATTCTTTTACTCTTCTTTGACAATTCCCTGACAACTTCGCTCCTCGGGTCTCGCATATTGGGTCAGAAAGAACATACAAGGTGAGATAACCATAAGGAACTCGTTGGAGGCAAAATGACACGGAAAGATCTTATCGCTGCCGCGTTTCTAGGCGCGATAACGCCTGCCATGCATGCTCAGGATCCCTCGGCCGTAAACCCAGTTTTTCAAGACGGCGAGTGGCTGCAGTATAAGGTGAAATTTGGCTTTTTTCGTCTGGGCACCATGCGATTCCATGTCCGGAGAGTCGATGACGATCCCAATGGAGAGCGCTATCGAATCGATCTTCGCCTCGACTCCAACCCTGCTCTCTTTTTTATCAATCTCCATGACAGCCACTACAACATAGTTCATCCAGAAAGTCTGTATTCCGAAGAGTACGGTCGCTCGTGGGTTGCGAACGGTGACAGCATTCAGACTACGCGACGGTATGATCGAAAACGTCATACGTGTTCCATCGAAGACTATAACCGTACAAGGAACAGAATACTCCTGTCTCTTGTGCTGCAAGAGGTCAGTCCGTATTTCGAGGGTCCTTCGCTCTGGCTCTTTGCGCGCAGTAAAGCACAGGAGAGGGGAGTGTACTCTGTTCGGAGCATAATGGACACCTCAGTGTGCGTAACTTCTCTTCGATACGGGCGAGCAATAAGCCTCTTGGACATCGGTGCTTTTGAGGACCGGATTCGTGCACGGCAAGTAATAGGGGTTGCGCATTGGGTTGGCAATTCCTTTGGTGGAATGAGTGGTGAATTTCGAGGCTGGTTTTCCGATGATGACGCAGCAGTACCTCTTATTGCTCATTTGAAGCTGTCTGTGGGGAAAGTGGTCGTTGAATTAGAAAAATGGCGTCGTCTCGGTTGGGAACCACCCACGCAACAGAAAACCGTCTGGAGGTGAAGTCGACTATGGCAACGTTTCTCTCAGGAGGGACTGGTTACATCGGTCACAAACTCCTTCACGCTCTCGCCAGTTCAGGCGAGCAGGTCCATTTGCTCCTGAGAAAGCAGAGTGACCGAACAGGTCTCGAACATCCGAAGATCCGTCTCTTCGAAGGCAATATCCTTGATCAGGAATCGCTGCGACGAGCAGTTCGTGGATGCACGAGAGCATACCACCTCGCCGCTTATGCTCGGGTTTGGGCTCCGTCTCAAGAGGTCTTCCTTACCTACAACGTAGGTGGGCTTCGGAATGTCCTGGACGTGTGCGTTGAGTGCGGCGTTGAGCGGGTGGTTTTCACTTCGAGTGCTTTGACGATCGGACCGACAGATGGCTTTCCTGCCAATGAGCTGTTCCTTCGTGGAAATCACTTCTTTACGGAGTACGAGCATAGTAAGTATCTGGCGGAGAAAGAGGCCACAACGTATGTAGCGCGCGGACTCCAGGTCTTGATAGTGAATCCGACGCGCGTCTACGGACCGGGGAGAATGACCGAGGCGAATGCGGTGACTCGAATGTTCGCACTGTACGGAAAGGGAAAATTTCCTCTTCTCCTGGGTCACGGTGAACATGTTGGCAACTACGTATTTGTGGACGATGTTGTCAGCGGACATCGCCTCGCCATGGAAAAGGGCAGAGCAGGCGAGCGGTATATCCTCGGCGGCGAGAATGCGAGCTTAAAGGAGCTGTTTGACATGTTTCGAGAAGTCACCGGAATTCGCAGGTATCAGACTAAGGTCCCCCCATGGGTTGCACGGAAGTTCGGACAGCTCGAAGAGCTCAGAGCAAGAATGTTTTGCAGCTCCCCGTTCATCTCACGAGGATGGGTAGAGACGTTCCTTCATGATTGGGCCGTTTCTTCGCAGAAGGCGAGTAACGAATTAGGCTTTACGATCACTCCTCTTCGCGAAGGGATATCAAGGACGTGGAAGTGGCTTGTGAATGGCCCTGGGAAGTCATTCTTGGAAAAGCTTTGAATCAGTTCTAGACATGAGGAAAAAAACACATTCAACGTTTTCGACTGGATGATCGTACCGTGAAAGTTCAATAGGTAGTCCGGGGGCAATTGTTATGTGGATCGTCGTCGGCATTATCGTGTTTGCTGTGGTCGTGGCCCTGCTGTTGAGTGGGGCGCGGCGGTTTCTTCCCTTTGGTCCAAGCATGTAGTAACCGTTGTCTGTCCGCTCAAGGAAAGAACCCGGGTGAATATGAAGGCGGGCTTTCAGCATACGGTATTCAAGACTTTTTGCCGTTATGAACACATTTCCTGTGCGAAATAGCGTTAAGCACCAGATTCAATTGAATCTGCTCAGGAACACAGAGAAGCTGAAAACTAGCACCATCCTGATCAGCGCACCTCTTCTCCTGACTGCACAGCGCTATTACGGTTCGATGGACTTCTTCATCAAGCACTTTGGAGCAGCGATTCCGACTCAGGATCAGGACTTCTTCGCTGCCCTGTATTTCTTCTCTTCGAGCTTTCTGCTTTTCGGAGTTCTGCCACTCCTTCTGGTGCGATTCGCTTTCCGAGAGCGGCTCAGGGATTACGGTCTGTGCTTGGGGGATTGGCGGAAAGGAGCGTTTGCGCTCCTGATCTTGATACCGTTGATCGCCTTGTTTTTTCTGTTGCCGTCTTCGCATCTGGAGGATTTTCGATCGTACTATCCCTTCGTAAAGTCCATCAAATCGAGCTTCGGCAATTTCATCCTCTTTGAGACCCTTCGCGG
>JBHHZW010000150.1:0-6011 GCA_046758305.1 Bacteroidota bacterium
GAGAGCAAGTCGCTTGACCCAGTAATCACCGTGCGCGATGTGCATCAGCTCTTCTTTGAAGATCCGGTCGATCTCTCGCCTCCACGGGCCGTACGTGCTTTTCTTGACGTCTTCGAGTTGATGTCCCGCACCGCGATCCATCAGAAAGTTAAACATGATGAAATCAGGCCAGGTGTCAATCGGGTAGTAGAAGATGTTGACACGTTTATCGTTAGCTGCCCTCTCACTGCCGAGGTATCTGTCTGAATCCACGCGGTAGCTGAAATCATACTGCTCAACCCATTCGTCTACCGGAACGTCAACGTCCTCGAGCAGTCTGTACATCGCTCGAGCATGTCGCACCTCGTCACGGACGATGTTCGAGACGATGAGTTTTTCTTCTGTGGTGGGTGCCTGCATGATCCAGGGGACGTAACCGAAGCCGCCTGCAAGTTCGGAGTCGGCCTGTTGCAGCATCAGGTTGGTGAGATGATCGTAATACTCGTCGCCCATCTCGTCGATCGACTCGATTGACTCACGCTTGGCGAGCTTCTCCAGCATGCGTTCTTCGCGCTCTTTAGCTGAGACTTTTGATGGGTTGGACATACAGCGTCTCCCTCGAATTTGGTTGTGTTATTAGAAATGCTCTCCAGAATCTACAGAAAAGTTGGGTTTCAATCAACCCTTACCTTCCCTGAAAGCGAGCTGGACGCTTTGCCAGAAACGCCTGAACCCCTTCTCGGTGATCTTCGGTCCGCGATGCGATTTCTTGAATAAAGGCTTCATACTCTAGAACGGTATCGAGGTCGGAGAAGACTGCTTTGTTCAGTGCTCTCTTGATCAATCCGAAGGCTTTGGTCGGGCCCTGGGCGAGCCTCTCCGCAATTTTCATTGTCTCCTCTTCGAGCTGCTGCGTGGGCACAACCTTGTTCACCAGGCCCAACCGGAGTGCTTCGTCGGCCGGAATTTCATCTCCAAGCGATGCTAGCTCGAACGCCTTGCCGAGGCCGACCAGGTGCGTCAAGAACCAATGAGATCCCGAATCCGGGACTAACCCAATTCGGATGAACACTTCGATCAGTCGAGCTTTGTCGGAAGCGATCCGCAGATCGCACGCAAGGGCGAGACTGCAGCCTGCTCCGGCGGCCACGCCTTGGAGCATTGCGACCACGGGTTTCTCCATCGTCCGTATTCTTCGAATCATCGGGTTGTAGCTTTCCTCGAGCGAATCTTTCAGCGATCGTTCTTGCCTCGTGTGTTCTTTCAAGTCTTGGCCTGAGCAAAATGCTTTCTCGCCTGCGCCGCGAATAACCACGCAGCGGGCCTCGGTGTCCTTTTCTGCCCTCTTCAACGCCTCGTTCATCTCTTTCTTCATCTGCTCGTTGAAGGCGTTGTACACCTCGGGACGGTTCATCGTGATAGTGAGGATGCCGTTTTGTTTTTCGTAAAGGAGAGTCTGGTAGGGCATAGAAACTTGCTCAGTTCAAGAGATGAGGTGTTGTGGAATGTTGATTGTCGATCGACGACTGCTGATTGTTAAGACATTTCAATCGGTTTCGGTGGAGACACGTTCGTTCCTTCAATTCTCGTCGTCTCCTCGGTGCTAGCACACCTGTTTCTCACCCGTGTTCGATCACAAGTCCCAAGTGGTTCCTCAGTTTCGTTCCTGTGTTCAATCATGAATCACCAATCATTAATCCGCGATTGACAATCGTACCTTACTTTCCCTTCCATTGCGCTTTCTTTTTTTCCATGAACGCCTTCATTCCCTCTTTCTGATCGTCGGTGGCAAACAGGAGGTAAAAGTTCTTTCGCTCGAATTCCAGACCCCCCTCGATCGTCGTATCGAACGATTTGAGGACCGACTCTTTGGCAAGTCGGACAGCGACGGGAGGCTTGGAGGCTATCTCTTTGGCGAGAGATTTTGCCTCCTCCAGGTACATTTCCACGGGGACGACCTTGTTCACGAGACCCCACTGATGTGCCACGTCCGCCGATATCATCTTGCCGGTAAGGACGATCTCCATCGCTTTGTATCTCCCGACGGCTCGTGTGAGCCGCTGTGTGCCGCCCGCCCCGGGCATGACGCCGATGTTGATTTCCGGTTGTCCGAACTTCGCTGTCTCCGAGGCGATGATGATGTCGCACGCCATCGAAAGCTCACAGCCTCCACCGAGCGCGAAGCCGCTGACAGCCGCGATGAGAGGTTTCTTGATCTTCCGGATCCGATCCCATCGTGCAAATTGATCACGCAGCAGCATCTCAACCGCTGAAGCGTCTGCCATTTCCTTGATGTCTGCGCCGGCGGCAAACGCTTTCTCGTTTCCAGTGAGGACGATGCAGCGTACGGATTCATCCTTGTCGAGGTTCTCAAACGCTTGGACGAGCTCTTCCATCAGCTTGATGTTCAGAGCATTCAGGACTTCTGGTCGGTTGAACTGGACGACGGCATAGCCATCCTCCTTGGTCACGATGATGTGAGCGTATGACATAGTGGGGAAACAGTTATGAGTGAAGAGTTAATAGTAAAGAGATCGCTTGAAATGATTCCGATGTGGAGAGGTGAATATACACCGTCCGCGCTGACTACGAAAGCTTTTTCCCGCAGGATCCACAGTAGGCAAAATGTCCCGGCATCGCCGCGTTGCAGTGACCGCACGTTCTGGACAAATTGGTCCGGAGTTTTCTATAATCGATTCTTCGCTTCTCCGCGAACGCAGTGATCCCCTCCACAACCTCTGCTGAACCGGTGTGGATCGTCAACCAGTCTCGGAGATGTCCGATGGTCAGCCCCCACGAAAGGTCACGCCACAAATTTGTCTGCTGTCGGGTGTAGCGCATACTCTCCGGGAGTTTCTCCACGAGTTTCTCAGCCATTTTTTCCACCGTGCTGTCGAGTTTGCGCTTCGGAACCACCTTATTGACGAGTCCCCAGTCGAGCGCTTTCTTCGCCGGGATTTCCTCGCACAGCCAGAGAATTTCTCGCGCTCGACGATCTCCAACGATCAGCGGCAGCCACTGTGTTGCGCCGGCGGCTGGCACACTTCCGCGCGCTGTGCCGATCTGGCGAATCGTCACGTGGTCAGCTGCAACGGCGAGATCGCACGCGATGTTCAGTTCATTCCCTCCTCCAACAACGATTCCGTTCAGCCGGGCAATCGTCGGCTTCCCGATGTTCCGCAACCTGTCGTGCATCTCAATGAACGCGCCCATCCATTTGTAGAGGTCGTTCGGTCGACCGAGAAAATCTTCCTACCACTCTTTGATGTCTGCGCCGGTGCAGAACGCCTTATCGCCCGCTCCGGTCAGGATCACGACCGCTACATCGTCGCTCCAGGCGGCATCCTCAAAAGCCCCTGAGAGTTCTCGGACCGTCTGGAAATTGATCGCGTTGTGGACTTCCGGACGGTTGATGGTTATGATGGCCCGGAAATTGCGCTTTTCGTACAGAATATTCGTGAAGCCGAGCTGGGCTGGTGTTTTTCCAGAATATTTGGCCATGTGCCCGTCCTGTGGACGAGGTCTCGTCTCGACAGCCGTCCGTGGCGTGTAGGAACCCATGGACGAGCCTCGACGGAGTCGGGAGTTCGCTCGCCTCGTCGCGCCAAGGCCCCCACGGGTTAAAGTCCCGAAAGATCGACAGACTCCGTTGAACGGTGACCAGGTTCGTCGTAGTCTGACGACCGACCTTGCCGGGATGGACCGATCGAGGTCAGGTGCCCGTCTCCGAGGTCGAACTCCTCTCTCGCTCTCTACTCCTTTGTTTCCCCGTGGAACATCGTCACGAGATTAGCAGCGAATCCCATCAGGTCCTTCGTCGCAGCCTTTCCCTCCGGAGAAGCCGCGGCAGCATTCATGGATTCCTGATCGTCGAAGTACATCTCTGCCATCATGTGGAACTTGGTGTCGCCGATCGGTGCGCCGGTGATTCTAGTGACCTCCAACTTCTTTAGCCCGGACATCTTTCTGACAAGCGGGATGTGCACTTGAAAGTAATGACTGTCGAAGGCTTCGACGTTCTCGGGATTGCGGTACAATGCGATGAGTTTGACCATGGTATCGTTCCAGGTTGTAGGTGGAAGCATGCCACAAAGTGGCCACTTCGTGGCGGGTTACGACGCTCAGGTTCTCAAATTTAGGCATCGACCTCACAAAATGCAAGGCCATTCTCGGGTGACGATCAGTTGACTTTCGCGGTGAATTTACCTATTAATGAAGTGCTGCACGAAACCCGCTGTGCAAAGTCTATCCATCGATGAAAGAGAAAATCCAGCGCGAAGCAAACTCGATCTTTCGGAAAGTCGTCGCCATCCGGCGCGACCTCCACCAAAATCCCGAACTATCCTACGAGGAAAAGCGGACCGCAAGGGTTGTCGCAGAGACATTGAAGTCGCTTGGTCTTGACGTTCATACCGGCGTCGCGAAAACCGGCGTCATCGGGACGGTCGAGGGAAAGCGGTCCCGCCCAGTGGTCGCGCTGCGTGCGGACATGGATGCACTTTCGATGCGTGAGCAAAACAGAGTTCCCTACCGATCAAGAGTGCCCGGAAAGATGCACGCATGCGGCCACGACGTTCACACGTCGAACGTGCTGGGAGCTGCGATGATCCTCTCTCGGATGACGCATGTTCTCGATGGGGCGGTGAAATTCGTTTTCGAACCGAGCGAGGAGCGAAATCCCGGTGGTGCCAGCCTCATGTTGAAGGAGGGAGTTGTCGACGACATCGACGCAATCTTCGGGTTGCACGTGTACACAAGGTCGGATGCAGGGACGTTGGGATTCCGCGCTGGTGCAATGATGGCAGCTGCCGATGAACTCTTTATCAAGATTAAAGGCAAAGGAGGTCATGGAGCACGTCCGCAGAACACGGTGGACCCGATCGTCCTCGCATCAGAGGTTGTACTCGCACTGCAGACCGTGGTGAGCCGCGGTCTGAATCCGTTCCAGCCCGTGGTTCTCACCATCGGAAAGATCGAGGGAGGTACAGCGCAAAATATCATCCCGGACGAGGTGCGCCTGGAGGGCACCCTGCGAACTGTAGAAGCCCAGACTCGAAAGAAAGCGCACGAACTCGTGAGACGGACGATCGCGGGATTGTGTGCCGCTGCTGGTGCGGCGTTTGACCTCGTCATTAACAGGGGAAACCCGCCGCTCATCAACCATCTGAGTGAGACGGAATTCGCTCGAGGGCGGGCCGTTGAGTACGTCGGCCGACGCAACGTTTTCGAAGCAGATCAGGTGATGGGGGGAGAGTCTTTCGCGTACTTTCTAGAAAGAGTTCCCGGAACCTTCTTTCGCCTGGGGGTCGCGAATAAGAAAAAAGGGATTGTACACGACGTCCACACATCGTTGTTCGACGTGGATGAAGAGGCGATGAGAACGGGCACAGGTTTCTTCGCGTACCTCGCCTACGAGTATCTGAGGCAAGCCGGCGAACGGTGAGCCGAACATTTCTTGTCTCGTTGTCTCTTGGATTTCTATCGGTTTCCACGCCATCCGCTGACCTGTTAACTCCGTTCTGTCTCTTCGTTTTCGGTGTCTCGCTTGCTGTCTATGGCATGTCGCTTGCACTGACAGTGAGCTTCGTTGAAGGCGGCCAGCTGGCCGCGGTTGCCAGCGGGTGGGGTTCACGATCTGACTGGTTATCCTCTTTAATTACCCTCCTCGGCTAGCGTTTATCAAGAATTCTGACCCCTGGGACGCAAATCATTCTGCAGAACGTTGTCGCTGCATTGCTGACAGCTCTCGATGTCGTGAAGATATGCGGTGGTGGTCGTGTGGACAGGAAGTTGGTTCGTGGGTGCTGGGAGTTCGAGCAGATGGAGGGGAACTATAGACGACTGGTCAAGAAGTGGGGGAGTGAGATGGAAGAGTTGCTGCTGGAGGTGGTGGACTTGGAAAGTAGGTTGCGGTACGAACGACCTCTGGACGAGTTTGGGTTGATGACAACGGTGAATAGTGTCATCCGACCGAGAATGGGCGGCCGTTGGGCGTAAGTGGTATTGGGGGGGATGGAAAGGGAATTGCGGAG
>JBHHZW010000151.1:0-5933 GCA_046758305.1 Bacteroidota bacterium
CTTGTACCGTTTATAATATGGGGCGACGAAATCGTAGGTGCCGTTCATCACCGGATCTGCCATTGCTTTTATCCACTCTGGGCTGATGGAGCGCAAATCGGCATCGAAGATCAAGACGGCCTTCGCACGCACAATTTCCGCAGCCTCGAAGATTGCCCGGACCGCAGAGCCCTTTCCAGGAACGCCGCGATAAATCATCACAATGCGTTCAACCCAAGGAGTCACCTCGGCAGCGTTGGCAATGTCGCGAGAATCATCGACTGATCCCCCGTCAGAAATGATCACAATGGAGCGCATCTTCGGGAAATACCGTGAAAGTCCGGTTTCCACTGCGCGCACGACGTGATCGATCGCTTCATCGTTGTTATAACACGGGATCCCCACGAGCAGATCTGCCGAGCCAAGTCGCTCGATCCGCCGCCGCCCGCTGTCCCGCAGTGCAGTGCTGTACTTCATGTATCTCTCCTGTTCACTTCAGCCCCTCAGGCAATGAGAGCAACCATAATGTCCATGACGTTGGTGAGCGTAGGACCCGTCGCCAGGTAGCCACCTACTTGGCGAAAAAATCTGTATGAATCGTTATTCTCTAAGTAATCCTCCGGCACAACCTTTGCCTGTCGGGCCCGCACACATGTTGACCCGTCCACTACTGCGCCTGCCACGTCCGTGGGGCCATCGGTGCCGTCCGTCCCTCCACTGAGGACCGCTATCCCCTCCGTCCGCTCCAGCTCGAGTGAAGCACTCAGGGCAAACTCTTGGTTCCGTCCGCCGAGGCCCGAACCATGGATCGTGACCGTGTTTTCCCCACCCATCAAGAGGCAGATGGGAACCCTTCGATGAGCCTCTTTCTCTCGAAGCTGTTTCGCCTGTCGTGCGAACGCCCTTGCCACATCGCTGCTTTCTCCTTGAACCTGCCAGGAGATCACACGAACATCATAGCCAAGGGATCCCGCCTTCTGCTGAGCGGCTTCGAGCGCGATTCGGTTGTTACCGATGATCAGGGTCTGACAACGCGAAAAGATCTCGTCTTCCGGCTTCGGGGTTTCAGGGACCGTCCCGGCAACGCCCTGATTCAAAAACTTCCGGATCGATGCTGGCAATTTGTCCTCAAGAGAGTACTGAGAAAGAATTCTCTCCACATCTGCGAAAGTCGATGGATCCGGCACGGTGGGACCAGAGGCGATGCTTTCCAGCGGATCACCGACGACGTCCGAAAGCACCAACGTGAGAATGGTCGCAGGATGGGCTAGGCGTGCCAGTTTTCCCCCTCCAACTTTCGAAATATGCTTTCGAACCGTGTTCATCTCGTGAATGGGTACGCCAGAGGCCAACAAGAGTCGCGAAAGCGCTTGCACGTCCTCGAGCACAATTGCGTCCTCAAAGCTGCTCAGCAATGCAGACCCTCCTCCGGAAAGGAGACAAAGGACAAGGTCATTCTTGCTAAGAGCTTCCACCGTTCTGATGAGTTCCGCCGTCCCACGGACGCCGCGCTCGTCAGGCACAGGATGCCCCGATTCGTACACCTGAATCTTCTTCAAAGGAACGGAGTGGCCATACTTTGTCACCACCACGCCACCCGTCACGTAGGAATCGAGCATCTCTTCGATCGGTGCTGCCATAGCGGCTGAAGCTTTGCCGCCTCCTACGACGACAATCTTCGAGAACTTCTGAAGGTCGAATTCCAGGTGGCCAACGTGGAGAACGCTCTCCACTCGTCGGACATTCCTCGGAATGAGATGCTCCGGCCGGACTGCCTCGACCGCTGTGGAAAAAATTTCGATGGCATCGTTCGCCAAATCACGACCCATAAAGAAAGCTTCCAGCACCTGCCGTGCCATTTCTCATCAACTGGACACCCATCAGTTCTTGTTATCCTGCTTTACTGCTGTGATGAGGAGATCGAAAATGTTGGGAACGGCAGAAACCACCCTGTTCCAGTTTGGGATATAAGGAACCCCCGTCGGGCTCTCCAGAAACTGCTGTCCAGCGCTGATAATGGATCGTACGAAGGCTTCAGCTGCACTGCCCTCCTCGTGTCGATCATATTTTAGCCCATTTATCTCAGAATCGTATTCATACCGAGCAATGAGATCCTGGGCTACACGCAAGTAAGTCGCTCTCAGCGCCATAAAAAACTCATTTGTCAGAGTGTACCCCATGCTTGTCATCGTAGTGAAGACGGATTTCGCAATATCCGTTGCCATCTTCATCAGACCCTTGTTCGGATCTTCCAGCGAGAGGGGTTGATGCTTGTGATCGTATTTATCGGAAAGGTCAACCTGGCAGACTCTCCGCAGCGCGCAATTTCGGTGTATTTCAGCAAGAACTCCGACCTCCAAGCCCCAGTCACCGGGAATCCTGATGCGTCGCGCTAAATCGACATCCATCGAGAATTCACCGGCGAGAATATACCGGAAACTATCGAGGTAATCCAAGAATTGATTGTTACCCAAGGTAGCTTTCAGGGCACGGATGAGCGGTGTTACGAAGATCCGAGTCACGCGTCCGTGCATCTGGTCCGTGACCCTGCTGTAGTACCCCTTGCAGAACTCAAACCCGATATTTGGATGAGCAACGGGGTAGCAGAGTCGTGCAAGGAGGTCTCGATTGTAGGTCACAATATCGCAGTCGTGCAGTGCGATCACCTGCGAATCCTCGCGTGCAAGAATATAGCCGTACGAGACCCACGCGGACCGACCCTTACCGTCATCACCGACATGGATTCCATTTTCAGCGAGGAGGTTATAAATATTTTCGATTGCCGGGCCTGTGCACCAGATCAGTTTTGGTTTCTGTGGAAGAACGGAAAAGAATTTTCTTGCTTCCTGAAACTCCTCCGCGCTTGCTCTTCCGACGGCAACGACGATGTTCTTGAGATACTTTACGTGACGAAGCTGTTCGACGATCTTTGAAATGCCAGGACCCTTCAGTTCTACGGGTATGTACGGAAGGACGAGCGAAACAGGACGGTGTCTCGTCGCCTGCTCCAGTTCCGCCTCGAGCTCCTTTGGATCGCGCGGCTTCAGCCGATGAAACGTTGCAATTTCGCCGTTCTGGAAGAAATCTGCCATGGTCCCTCCTCGACAGTTTCGTCAGTCCGAAGCTTTAAGCACATTCCGGGCAAGGTCGATTTTTTGAATCACCTGAGAAACGCCCTCCGCCCAGCCTGCCGGCCCCTGACCCTTGGCAAACAACGTGTGCGGCGGCAAGGGTGCATGCAGGTACGAGCCGTCTGGTTGCTGAACCACGATGGGATAAGCCACGACGTTGAGCATTGGAATATCGTTGGGGCCGTCTCCAATCCCAACAGTGAGAATCTCACGGTTCGAATGTTCGCGCTCAAAGAACCCTTCAACAATGCGCACGGCCTTGCCCTTGTCGTTACCCCCCATGAGATGGTGGAACCGTCCACCAGTGGTAATTTGAAGCCCGAACTGATACGCGACGGCTCTCAGATCTAGAATATTTCGGTCGTCCGCCAGCAGGACAAATGGTTCGCTGTACTCTCGCTTCATCGCCTCCCCTGCTTGCTCGCGTGAGAGGTTTGTGAGAGACACGACCTCCTCGACACTCATTTCATGAAAACCCCGAAGCGGCAATCCAGTCCGCTTCCTCAGCGTATCAAATGCCTCGATGAGTTTTTCGTATCTCATTCCAAGTTCTACGACACGAAATTCACCGACGTCATGGGCGTTTTCGATCTCGAAAGCAAACACTCCCCGAGGAATGAAAATCGCTCCGCCGTTTTCAACGATGAATGGTGCCGACGTCTGAAGCGTCGACCGCCACTCCTCCAATTCTCCCCGCGTCTTGCTCGAGACCAGGACGAGTGGAAACCGCTTCCGACGGAGGACACGCAGGGCATTTTCGGCTTCATCGAAGCGATACGTGTCGTGGTCTAGAAGCGTTCCATCAAGGTCCGAAAACACGACAAGAAATACTCCTGCTCGAGCTTTCTCTGAACTCATCGATCGAATCATAGGGAAAAAAGTAACACGATGAAATGGCAAACCCCCGAAAGCCGAAGGACGAAGTCCATCACTTCGTTAAGGGAGCATCAGACTCGAGCGCACGGAGAGATCAGTCTGCACGTTCACTCAAAGGTGTAACATTTCTCTAATTCAAAATAGTAATTCTGTCTCAAATGTCAAGGTAAATCTCGCAATTACATTGACTTAGAGGTCCCGACACCTGTATGGAGCCGAGAGTCGTGCTTCGATTGTCAGCGCGAGTTCAGACGAATGAATAACATGAACCTGAGATGTGGTAATGAAGAGAGTGCGGAGTTGACTGAGGTTGAGAGTGGCTCGACGTTTCAGATTAGCGTCGAGGCGGGGGAAGACGGCGGCTCAAAGTTTCAAAGCTCATGGGTCGGATCCGCCTTCGCCCCAGCTCATTCCACCCATCACACAGGAACGCAGATTGTTCTCGACTTATTCCGTTAACCTGTGGTTTATCCCGATGCCCCTCCAGAGCTGGCGGTCGGATTTTCCGCCAAAGGCGGATCAGCCTACGGCTGAGAACCGACGACCTGCGGTTTATCCCGACAACTTCCGTTGCGATGGTTGAGCTGCGGGCCAGACTCTCCGCCAAAGGCGGATCAGCCTACGGCTGAGAACCGGTCCCGCGGAGCGGGATGGTTTATCCCGATGCCCTCCAGAGCTGGCGGTCGGATTTGAACCGACGACCTGCGGTTTACGAAACCGCTGCTCTACCGCTGAGCTACACCAGCGTAAACGCCTCGGGGCATCGGGACTCCACCATTGAGCTACCGCAGCATGGTACAGAAAGAAGTTGTAGGGATTGTTCTACTCTACGAGTATAAAACTGGTAGAGTCGGAGACCACTGCGCTACCGCAACACGCCAATTCACATTATAGCTAACCCCGTCTTCAGATTCAACCCTCCGGCAAATCGCCGGCTCCACCATCACTGCGAGGTCAAATACGTCGCCGAGCTTCTCCTTCAAGAGCACCCCCCCTCTCTCGGACAACCTCGCGGACGGACTTGCCTGAATTCAGATATTCTTTTTTCCGTGAATACCAGGCTCTGTCATCGCACCGAGATTAAATACCTCGTTCAGCTTCTCCTTAGAAAGTAAACCTCGTTCCTGAACAATTTCACGGATCGACTTCCCAGAACTCAGGTACTCTTTCGCCACCTCCGCGGCTTTGGCATATCCAATGTGAGGGTTCAGCACGGTCACAACGCTCATGCTCCCTTCCGCATACATCCGGCAGCGGTCTTCATTCGCAGTGATGCCCTCAACACAGAAACGCGAGAAGACATCCAGCGAGGTGCCGAGGATTTCAATTTCATGCAAAAGGTTCCAGGCGACGACCGGCATCATCACGTTCAATTCCAGTTGTCCTGCCTGCGCGGCGAGTAGGACAGTGGTATCGCATCCGATGACCTGAAAACTGACCATGTCGAGCATTTCTGCCATCACCGGGTTGACCTTACCTGGCATGATGGAGGAACCGGGCTGCACGGGGGGTAAAGTGATCTCTGCGAGGCCTGTCTTCGGTCCGGAGCTGAGCAAGCGCAGGTCATTGGCGATCCGGAGGAGATCCTGAGCAAGGCTGCGCACTGCTCCGGACAAATCGACCATCGGACGCAGACTCTGCATCGCCTCGAAGTAGTCTTCAGCCATTCGGAAGTCGAAGTTCAGCTGAGCACTCAGTTCTTTCACTATCATAGAGCGATATCTTGGATGGGCGTTGAGACCAGTCCCAGCCGCTGTACCGCCAATCCCAAGTTCTTTACAGGACTCTGACGCCTGGAGGGTCCTCTCGCGGTGTTTCTTGAGGCTGACAGCATAACCCAAGAACTCCTGTCCGAGTCTCACGGGAACTGCATCCTGGAGATGGGTCCGACCCGACTTGACTATATGGTCAAACTCGTTGGCCTTTTTGCGGAACGCCTGTTCGAGT
>JBHHZW010000152.1:0-5897 GCA_046758305.1 Bacteroidota bacterium
GGAAGAGAATTTCCCTATTGGTGCGCCAGACCCTATTGAAGCCATCAAGTTTAGAATGGAGCAACTTGGCATGAAACCTAGAGATTTGGTTGCGGTGATCGGAGGTAGGGGCCGTGTTTCCGAAGTGCTTAATCATAAACGTGGTCTTTCCCTAACAATGATACGAAAGATTCATAAGGAGCTTCAGATTCCTACTGACATATTGGTTGGCTAACATTGTAGCGCTACATCCTTGAAAGCCCAAATGATAAATTGTTTGGGCCTTGTTATTTTCGTCACCCCAAACTAGGACACTACCCATCCGGGCCGACGATCTCTATCCCTCGCACTTTTTGGTTCAAGTCATACCCCTCGCGGTCATCACCGTCTACGTCGTAGTTGTTCGCAAATCCGAGCCAATTCCAGTCTTGCAAGACCCTTTTTCGTTTCTCCTCGTCCATCTCATTGAAACCCTGCACCACGTTCTTGAACTCAGGGAGATTGTCATATTTTGTCGGGTCGACGACCGAGAAGATGCGAAGGTGCTGCAGCCGGTCTTGTACCCTCTGAAGAAGCAACGGATTCTGCACAACAATCTTCACGAACCCATTCCGAAATACCACGCTCTTACATTTGATAAAGTCCCCCTCATCGAAAACGTGGATCTCCGCATGTCTTGCGATCATCGAGCACTTGAGGAGAAACTCACACACAAGGTACGCGTTGAATTCGTTTCCTCCCGCTCGCGTAAATCCGCTCGCGAGACAGTTGTCCCTGTACCCTCCTTTCTTGAGCACGACAAGTCCCTCCTTTTCGAGCTGCACGAAGACTTCGTTTTCGGAGAGCCCGAGATTTCGCAGATCGCGGTATCGGTCCTGGATCTCCTCCCATCCGGAATCGCCAGAATCGCTAAACCTCTCCCAGTTGGGAAATATTGAATACATCTTGAAGGCAAGGCGCCCGGCTGTCCAGACGAACTCTGCACTGTACCAATGCTCCAGACGCCTCATCTGTTCCCACTCTTGATCACTTACGCGATTGTCGGATCGTTCCTCAATCCTGTAGTGAATACGTCTTGCCATACTCCACCGGGACGTTATGTTCTGAACTTCAGTTTGCGGAGGTATGCCCTCATAGAGCTCAACGAAGGTCCTCCCGGATTCATCAAGACCCAACGCTCAATATATTTACCCAGCACGTCAAATTCAAGGTTCACTCGGTCGCCCACCTGATAGAACCGAAAGATTGTTTTCTCCCACGTATGGGGAATGATGGAGATGCGGACCGATTGCGTCCCCACCTCCGCCACCGTCAAACTCACCCCATCAACGGCGATGGACCCAACGGGAATCACGTATCGAGAGAATTCTCGCGGGTAGGCTATCGTGAACATCCAGCTGCTCTTGCGCGTCTCAATTCTCTGTATTAGCCCGACGCAGTCAACATGACCCATCACGAGATGTCCTCCTAATCGAGCGTTTAGTGCGAGCGGCCTTTCGAGGTTCGCCTTCGAATGATCTTTCAGAGAAGCGAGGGCTGTCTTCTTCAGAGTTTCCTCCACAGCAAGAACTTGAAATGTATCCTTATCCCGCGACACGACCGTCAAGCAGGCACCGTTGATCGCTATGCTGTCGTTGATCTTCATGCTGGACAACACCCTCCGGGCCGCTACCCGAAGGCGCAATCCACCCCTTGCTTTCTTCGCGTTTCGAATCGCACCGATTTCTTCAATGATACCGGTGAACATTCTTCTCATTCCTCATGAGAAATACCCGACCAAGAGAGTATCGGAACCGACGGTCTGCAGGGAGCACCTGTGCAGCAGTCTCGACTCGGTCACTGGAGAACGACCGAGAGTCCCAACCGACGAGATTCCATCGCCCAGAATTTTCGGAGCAGTGAAAATAAATGCTTTGTCTGCGAGCCGAGATCGTATGAATTCTGTGAACATCTGCTGACCGCCTTCCACAAGAACGGACGCAATGTTGCGTTTGCCGAGTTCACGAAGCACACGCCGCAGACTGATCAGCCCGCGTGTTGCCGGTAGAGGGATTACTTCAACTCCTCTCCTCCGGAGGCTGGCGACCTTGCGCTGTTTTGATCGGGCTGCTTGATCAGAGACGAAAAGCAACGTCGGAGCCGCGCGTCCCTTACTGAAAACCTTCGCTCCTGAAGCTGAGCGAAGACGTCCGTCTATGACTGCCCGAACCGGGCTCCTGCCCCGGATGAGTCGTACTGTCAAGTGTGGATTATCTGCAATAACGGTACCCGCTCCTACCAAGATCGCATCATGTTCAGCGCGGAGGCGGTGCCCTAGTCTGCGTGCTTCTGGGGACGTGATCCAACGAGATTGGCCGTCTGTTGAAGCAATTTTTCCGTCCAGGGTCTGTGCGATTTTGAGTGTAACGAAAGGCAGTCCCGACCGGATGTACTTGAAGAACACCTCGTTGAGCTCGCGAGATTCTTTCTGCAAAATGCCGATTCGGACTCGAACTCCTGCCTTCCTGAGCGCTGCGATTCCTCTTCCCGATACGAGTGGATTCGGGTCTTTCGTGGCAATCACGACAGCACGAACTCCCGATTCGAGCATCGCATCCACGCACGGTGGGGTCTTGCCATGGTGTGAGCACGGCTCCAAATTGACGTACAATGTTGCCCCTCGGGCAGAGGCTCCCGCATCCTTGAGTGCGGCGCGTTCAGCATGGGCTCTCCCGTATTGAGAGTGGTATCCCTTCCCGACAGATTTCCCATTCTTTACGATGAGGCATCCGACCATTGGGTTCGGGCTTACGGAACTAGCACCGCGGCGCGCAAGTCCGAGACATTCTCTCATCCACTTTTCCTGCTCTGCAATAATGTGGGCCATATCTATCGGGATACCTTCAGTCGTACGGTGGAACCGATTCTCGCTCCGAGTGAAGCAGCCGCATTCCCCTTGGTGATTGCAACTGCAAGTAGGCCTGAACTGTCCGCATAACAAAACGGCTTCCCATCTCCCGTATCTCCGAAGGAGACCCTGAATCGTGACACCGTCGTTTTGTGAATCTGGAGGCTGATTCTTCCCCCCCTTCGGATGCTTCCTCTAACGCGGAAGTTGGTGATGACATTGCCAAATCGATCGACGTAGATTACTGAACCAACATGATCTGCACTCTTCGACAGGTCGAGTTCAATGAATGGCTTCTGTCTGCTGCCAACTCGTAGAGGAGGTCCGAGTTTTCTGAGATCAAGACCGTCTGCGAGGGCCGCTGCGACTGGGGCAAATATATCCCTTCCGTGAAACGTCGTGCTCACGTTCTTGAGAAACAGCTGCTCGTTGACGACCTCCACTGCAATGAACGAACGACGTTCGCTAAGGAGGTACTCCAGAACGCCGTTATCGGGCGCGAGAAAGAGATACTCACGAGATTTCAGGCAGACAATTTTTCTCTTTGTGCCGACGCCCGGATCAACAACGACCACAAAGATGGAACCTTTGGGGAAATATTTGTGCGATTGCCAGAGGACGAATGCGGCCTCGCGGATGTTTTGTGGCTCGATTTCATGGGAAAGGTCGATGATGCTTGCACGGGGGTGGAGTGCTCGAATAACTCCCTTCATGATGCCGCTGTAACCGTCCTTGTTTCCAAAGTCAGTCAGCAGGACAATGGTTGCTTCTCGTTTCGCCATTCAGGTCGTCCCAGTCAAATAAAAAAGGACGCCGCCTCAGAAAGACCTTGACGGTGTCCTTTCCTTCGCAGCGTCTCGGTGGTTACCGGAGAATGATTTCCCTTCCTTTTGCTGCAGACTTGTAGATCGCATCGATGATGCGCATTCGCTGAACTGCCTCGTCGCCGGTTGAAATAACAGGGTGGAGTCCTTTGGCGGCACCGATGAAATGCTTGAGTTCGTTCTCGTATGACTTCCGATACAGAACCTGCGGACTCTCAATTTTTGCCGGAGCGACGTTGACCAAGTTTCCATAGAGTTCCTTGTTGACCTTCAGGGGACTCAGGGTAGCACTGCCCTGCGTTCCATACAGGTCGAAGTAGAAGGTCTCGTGGTCCACATGGAGCATCCAGCTGACGTCCACCGTGAGCGTGCCCCCGTTCTTCACGGCCATGAACACCGTCGAGGAATCCTCGACGTTTTTTGTCGTGTGCTTGAAGTTTACCGCACTGATGCGGATTCCGACTGGATAGCCGAGCATCCACATCGCGAGGTCAACCATGACAATTCCGAGGTCAAGGAGTACTCCGCCTCCCGCTTTCTCTTTCTGCTTGAGCCAGGGTTTCTGCGTCGATTCCTTCTTGAGCCAGCCGGCCTTGACGTAAAAAACTTTTCCTAGTTCACCCCCCTCGACAAAGCTCTTCAGGATCATCGCATCCGGGCGGAATCGATTGTTCATTCCGACCATCAGGAGGGATTTCTCCCTCCTAGCTACATCGTTAATTTCCTTTGCCTCGGCAAACTTGCGCGCGAGCGGCTTCTCGACAAAGACCGCCTTTTTGGCCCTCAGCGCTCGCTGAGCGACCTCCTTATGAGCGTCGGTGGAAGTGCAAACATCGATGGCGGAAAGATCTTCTTCAAGGAGCATCTCCTCGAGGTCATTGTAGTACCGGCGAACAGAAAACTTTTCCGCTACGAATCTTGCTTTGGGCTTATCCTTGTCGCAAATGGCCACTACCTGGACGTCGGGGAGTTTTACGAGGATGGGAAGGTGGATCACTTGGGCTATCCAGCCAACGCCGACGACACCAACTTGTACCTTCCCCATAAGGATATGTTTCCGTGGGCCAGTCCGATCCCGTTGCGACCCGCAAGGGCGGGATGCAACAGACCTGCCTTCGCACCAGCCGACTCTGGAGGTGGGCGGGCAAGTATTACTTCACGAGAACTTCTTCGTGTTCAAGGGAACGTTTGAGGACAAATTGCTCCACAACTGAGGCGATTCCTTCGACGTCCAACTTGAGCATTTTCTGGAGCTCGTTCGGCGTTCCATGCTCGATGAACTCATCGGGCACCCCGTGGAGCTTGGCTTCGATTCCCGAAATTCCCTTTTTGCTCAAACACTCGAGGACAGCTGCTCCGAACCCTCCGTAGATCATGTGGTCCTCGATCGTTATAACCTTCGTGAAGCGCCTTCCGATTTCTTCCACGAGGCGTTCGTCCAAGGGTTTCACGAAGCGCATGTTGGCCACTTCGGCGGAGATCCCGCGCTTTTCGAGCAGTTCCGCGGCTTTGAGCGACGGGTACACCATATTTCCGATCGCGAGGATCGCAACATCCTGACCGGAGCGAACCACCTCCCCCTTCCCGATTTCCAACTCATCGAACCCCTCCTTCAAGGGTACTCCGATTCCATTTCCACGGGGATAGCGAAGAGCAATCGGGCCGCGTCCGTAGACCGTACCGGTGTAGAGCATATCGCGGAGCTCGCTTTCGTCCTTCGGCGCCATGATCACCATCCCCGGAATACATCGCAAGTATGCCACGTCAAAAACACCGTGGTGGGTGTGACCGTCTGCCCCGACAAGCCCCGCGCGATCGATCGCAAAAACAACGTGAAGTCCCTGAACCGAGACGTCGTGAATGATCTGGTCATAGGCTCGCTGAAGGAACGTTGAGTAGATCGCTGCGATTGGAGTAAATCCCTGAGTGGCTAGGCCCGCAGAAAACGTCACTGCATGCTGTTCAGCAATTCCGACGTCGAAGAACCGTTCTGGCATTTCCTTCTGCAGGATATTGAGGCCGGTTCCATCGGGCATCGCTGCTGTGATACCTACGATCTTCGGATTCTTCTTTGCGAGTTCAACAACAGCTTTGCCAAACACTTTTGTGTACGCTGGGGGACCCCCGCTCTTCTTGTGGGCTATACCGGTGACTTTATCGAACGGCGTCACCCCGTGCAGGCGTTGCGTGTCCGCCTCGGCCGGCTT